>JASHZC010000309.1 GCA_030042755.1 Vulcanimicrobiota bacterium
AGGTGATCGTAGAGACGGAAGAGATTCTGGAAGGTGATCGTCGCGAGCGTTTGGTCCTCGCCGCGCACCTTGATGCCTTCCTTCGCTTCAATCGCTTGATGGATACCGTCGGAGTAGCGCCGTCCGTGCATGAGGCGACCGGTGAACTCGTCGACGATGATGACTTCGCCGTCTTTGACGATATACTGCTGATCGCGATGGAAAAGATTCCACGCCTTGAGCGCCGCGTTGAGCTGATGCGCGAGCTCGATGTTGCGCTGATCGTACAGGTTGGTGATGCCGAGCATCTTCTCGACCTTCGCAACCCCCGCTTCGGTGATCGGAACCGCGTGCGCCTTCTCGTCGACCGTATAGTCTTCTTCTTTCTTCAGGCGCGGGATGATCTGCGCGAAATTTTCATACAACTCGGTCGACTCTTGTGACGGCCCGCTGATGATCAGCGGCGTGCGCGCTTCGTCGATGAGGATCGAATCGACCTCGTCGACCAGCGCGAAGTAGAGCTCGCGCTGCACGAGATCTTCGACCTGCCACGCCATGTTGTCGCGTAGGTAATCGAATCCGACTTCATTGTTGGTGACGTACGTCACATCGCACGCGTACTGGGCGCGGCGCTGCGCAGGGTCGAGCCCGTGCTGGATCACGCCGACGGTTAAACCGAGAAATTCGTAGAGCGGACCCATCCATTCCGCGTCACGTCGTGCCAGATAATCGTTGACCGTAACGACGTGGACGCCGCGCGCTTCGAGCGCACGCGCGTAGACCGCCAACGTCGCGACCAGCGTCTTGCCTTCGCCGGTCTTCATCTCGGCGATGCGACCCTCGAACAGCACTTGGCCGCCCATGATCTGCACGTCAAAGTGACGCATGCCGAGCGTACGCTTGCCGGCTTCGCGCACGACCGCAAAGACCTCGGGCAGCATCTCCTCGAGCGTCTCGCCTTCCGCCAGGCGGCCGCGAAACTCAACGGTCTTCTCGCGCAGCTGATCGTCGGTCAGTGCGGAAAGCCCGGTTTCGAGCGCGTTGACGCGTTCGACCGTTTTGCGAAGCCGCGCAACATCGCGCTCGTTACCGTCAAACAGGGTCTTCAGGAATGCCATACGGGTGTACTAACGTTCTCCACTCGAAAAAGTTTGCCCGGGACCGGGCTTCAGGCGACCGGCAGGGTCACGACAAAGGTCGACCCCTCGTTCTCCCGCGAGTCGACCGAGATCGTGCCCCCGTGAACCTCGACGATCTTGCGCGCCACGTATAAGCCGATCCCGGAACCGGAAATACCCTTGTCGCGAGCGTTGCTCGCCCGGCCGAAACGGGTGAACAGCGTCGAGATCTCCTGACGCGGAATGCCGATTCCCCTATCGCGGACGGCGATAATCGCCCGGCCTCGTTCGCCAGAGACCTCGACATCGACCTCGCCGGTCGAATATTTCAAGGCGTTCGAAATCAGATTGTCGATGACGTGGCGGAAGCGATGCTGATCGAGTTCGACGGCAATCCGCTCTTGAGGTATCGTCACGCGCACGCGCGGGTTGTTGGGAGCGGTTGCTTCGACGCACTCCGCGACGAACGTACCGAGGTCGACGATGGCGCGCGCGAGGGAGAACCCCTCGGCTTGCGTTTGCGCAAGTACGAGTGCGTCTTCGGAGAGACGTACGAGCCGCTCGGTTTGCGAGTGAATCGTCTCGAGCTCCTCATGCGATTCCGTATTCGTCTCCAGTAATAACTCGCAATACCCCAGGATGACGGTAAGCGGGCCTTTGAAATCGTGCGCCAGCATCGCGAGCAAGTCGTCTTTGAATTCGCTTGACTCTTGCAACGCGCGATTCGCAAGACTCATTGCCTCGTACAGTTCCAGATTGCGCAGCGCGAGCGTGAGCAGCGCTCCCAGTTCTTGCATGATGCGAAGCTGATCGCGTCCAAATCGCTCGCCGCTGCCGGTGCCGGCCAGCAGAAACGCATCGATCGAATCGCCACCCCCGGTTGAGGTTTGTGACAATGGCGTAACAACGTAGCCCGGACCGTCGATCAATCGTTGAACGCGCCGTTCGTCACCGACGAGACTGCTCAGACGTTCGGCGCGATGCACCAAGTCGAATCCGCTGCGCGCAATCATCTCATCGACACCAAAGCCATATCGGCCGACGATTGCATAGCTCTCGCCTGTCCATCGCAGCACGCACGCGCACTCCGCGTGCACGAGCGTTGCGGCTAGACGGCTCATCACGTCTGCAAGCGACTCGATTGCCGTATGACTGAGAATCGTGCGCGCCGCTTCGGCAAACGTCTCCCGCTCCTGGGCACGGCGCAATTCGCGTTCGTAGGCGTGCGCGTTGGCAAGCGCGATTTCTAAGTGCGAGCCGAGCGTACGGAAAAATGTTGCGCGCTCCTCCGCCGGCCAATCGAGTCCGCCATCGGCCGAACGCACCATGAAGCAGCCCCAGAGCGTGCCCTCTAGCCGCAATGGGATGATGACGCCGCTTCGGCCGTCGAAGAGCGCGTCGCGAACGGCGCGCGGGAGCGATGCGACCTCGGAGGGTTCGTCGGCAACGAGAAACGGCTCGAGCAGCGCGCGTTCGATCGCGGGCGCAGGCTCCGATCCTCTCGGCTCCCGCACGCGAACCGCCCGCCGCACGAGCGAGTCGCCTTCAAGCGCGTAGGCCGCGCAGTCCAACGGAAGTTCGTGCGACACCGTAACCACGAAGACGAGCACGACCTCGTCGACGTACTGCGTATCGCGGAGAATGCGTACCACGCGCTCGAGCGATTCTGCTTGCGTTCGCCGTGCACGCTCGCGCTCGTACAGCCTCGCGTTCGAAAGCGCGAGCCCCACATGGAAGGCGAGCGAGCGCAGTGCGGCGATGTCGCCGTCGTCGAATGCGCGCGGACGATCGAATGCAAGGACGAGCGCGTCTTCGACGCGTCCGTCAACGACGAACGGCAACGCCATCGCGCTT
This sequence comes from Vulcanimicrobiota bacterium, assembly GCA_030042755.1. The sequence continues at coordinate 2,952 of JASHZC010000309.1, forward strand.
CGCGCGCTTGCGCCGTAGATATCTGCCCCGGCCAGGTCATCGCGACGAACGGTCAGTCCGCCGAAGACCTTGCGCAAATCTGCATCGAGTGCAACCGCCGACTTGGGCGTCGTTAGAGACGCGCCTTTGGCCGACGATGCGACGACCGTCGCGTGATCGCCGTCGCTGATCCGCTCGTACACGTAGCATCGATCTGCCGAAAATGCGGCGCGAACGGCATCGACGATGCCGAAGAGCACGTCTCGCCGATCCAGCGACTTGTGCAAGCGCTCGTTGACCATGGCAAGGAGTTGACTGTCGCGCGATTGCCGGCGAGCCGCGGCGAGCGCGCGATCGGAATCGAGCATCCGCGTGGCAACCGCGCAGAACTCTCGCAGCGCCTGACGCTGCGTTGCGGAGGGTTCGCCGTGGACGGCGAGCGCAATGACGCCCAACGTTCGGCCGCCAACGATCAGAGGAGCAAAGAGCAGATCGCTCTCGCCGACCATGGCGCTGACACCCACGAACGTGCGTTGCGCCTCGCGCGGTACGAATGATACGTCTCCGTCGCCAAAGCGCGCGAGGGCATGAAGGAAGAGTCTACGCAGGTCGGCGGATCCATCGCGAAGAGCAAATCCGTTCGAACCCGCCGGCTCAGTACCGCTTACGACCGCATCGTCATTGAATAGCAGCGCCGTCGCAACTCCACGCTCGACGCACGATAGCGCGCCGGCCGCAAGCGCGGACGCCTTGAGTTCAGGCGTTGTCGCGTCCGCTAAACGCGTCAGTGCTGATAAGCTGATCGTTACGGTATCAACCCAAGACCAATCAATGAACCGGGCGAGTTCAACGTTGCCATTGGCGCGACGTTCCCGCTCGAACCGGCCGCGAACACGTACACGACGCCCGCTCCTTTGGCCTCGTCGGCAATGTAGATATTCCCGCTCTTATCCACTTTGATGTCGGTTGGTGCGAGCAATTGCGTGTTCGAGCCGTGGATCGACGTGGGCGTTACGCCGCCGTTCGAACCCGCCGGGAAAATCAAGATTGCCGGACACTTGGGCGAGCAAACCGTCGAAGCCTGATCGACAACGTAGATCTTGCCGCTGGAGTCGAGGGCCAACCCGGTCGGCTGACTGATGCCGGTTGCAGCACCTGAAATCGTTGCGATTGGCGCAATGTCGAGCGGCGATGCAGTTGGCGCCGCGGTGGCGGATGCCGTCGCGGTTGGCGACGCGGTTGGCGACGCCGTTGCCGACGAGGTCGGTGCGGCCGTGGGCGTCGGAAAGACGAAGACTTCAACCGACGATCCCGCCAAGTTCGAGACGTAGACGTTGTGGTTGCTGTCGACGGCGACACCGCTCGGGACGTTGAGCCCGGTGCTTGGGCCCGCTACCGTCTCGTACGCGCCGACGAGGTCCGATCGCTCGTAAAAGCCGATGCTGCTGGAAAATCCGGCGGCGGCAAGAGGATCCACTTCGGCGACGGCCACCAACGTGGTTGCCGAGGTGGCACCGCTGAACGTGTAATCGAACGAGGCGACGCCACGCGGGCGTATCGTGCCAAGAGATAGCGTCTGGAACGGAATGACGTTGCCCGTCGCTTGCGC
>JASHZC010000310.1 GCA_030042755.1 Vulcanimicrobiota bacterium
CGTTGATCGCATCGACGCATGCCTTCAACGTCCCGGCGACGTCGGGATTCGCGGCCTGATGAAATCCGATGTGACTGTCGCTGATCTGCACGAAAAGCGGCGTCGGGGCGGCATCGGCCAGAGCGCGCCCGACGGCAATGCCTTCCGCGGACATCGTATAGGCAATTCCGGCGCCGGTCCAGGCGACGTGATTGAGAAAATCCGCGCGCCGCATTAGCTGCGATCCTGCACGATCACGGTCCCTTTCATGAAGGGATGCAGCTGACAAAAATACGGATACGTTCCGGCTTTGGTAAACGTGTGGCTCCAACGCTCGTGCGTGTCGAGTCCCTTCGAATCGAACGAGCCATCGGTCGCCGTTACGGTGTGCGCATCGTCATCGTTGTTGACGAAGACGACGGTATCGCCGGCGTGGATGGTCACCGTCGATGGTGAATACGCGTCGTCGCGGAGCTGCACGGTGGTTGTCGAAGCTGCGGCCGGTGCGATCGCCGCGCCGATCGCAAACAGCGCCAGGCCGAGGATGAAGTGTTTCATACCGGCACTATGCCGCCGCGCTCGTTTTGGTTCGTGCCGGCTTACGTGTTCATCGGAAACAGCGCGACGAACGAGGCGCCGGGCTCTCGCTCGTCGAGCGCGAGCGTCCCCTCGTGAGCGCGCGCGACCCACTGGGCTATGGCCAACCCCAGCCCGCTCCCGCCCTGCACCCCGCTCACGAAACGTTCGAAAAGCCGGCTCCGCAGATCCGGAGCCACGCCCGCACCGTCGTCGGTGACGCGCACGAAGGCTCGGCCGTCTTCAACGCCGGTCGAAACGACGATGCGTGAGCTCGCGTGCTTGAGTGCGTTCTCCAAGAGATTTCGTAGCAGCTCTCGCAATCGGCGCGCATCACCGTTTACTATGGCGGGCTCTGCGCTCACGTCGAGCTCGAGAGACCCTGCGCGCATGCGCTCGTCAAATTCCCTCGCGCACGATCGCGCGATGGCGGCCAGATCGACCGGCTCGCGCTGGAGCAATCCCGGACCGGGCGCGCGCGCCAAGGTGAGTAAGTCGCTCACGACGGCGCTGGCATCCATCGCGGTCTTGACGATCGTCTCCAACGCCTCATTCATGCGACCCTCGTCGCGCTCGTCGCGCGCGACTTGCGCCACGCTCGTAATCGTCGTGAGCGGCGAGCGCAGTTCGTGCGCTGCGTCTGCGATGAAGGCACGTTCGCGCGCTTGCGAAGCGAGCAACGGTTGGAGCGAAAGGCGAGCGAGCGCCCACGAGGCGAGACCGACGAGAATCAACAGCGGTACGTCCGCCGCGACGATTTCGAACGCGACCTTGCGCATGGTCTGCGCATATACCGACGCGCCTTCGGGTGTGCTGAGCGCCGGCAAGAGTATGCTATGGTACTGTCCCGCCAAGAACAGATACAACGAAATCGAAGCCCCGATCACTACGATCGTGAAGATGCCAACGTACGCTGCGACAAGACGAGCGATCACGTGACCAATTTGTAACCGACGCCCCACACCGTGGCGATGACGTCTCCGGCACCGGCCTTTTTTAACTTCCGCCGCAGCTGGCTTACGTACACGTCGACAATATTGCTCGAACCTTCGAAATCGTACTCCCAGATGCGCTCGAGCAGATCGGAACGCGAAAACGTGATGCCGGCATTTCGCGCGAGAAACTCGAGCAGCCTGAATTCGGTTGCACCGAGCGAAATCGCACGCCCATCGCATGAGACGCTGCGCGCCGCGCAGTCGATGACGAGCCGGCCGGCTTCGATCCGCTCGTGAATCGGTGCGCGCCCACGTCGCACGATCGCACGTAGACGCGCGACCAGTTCTTCTTCCGCGAACGGCTTGACGAGATAATCGTCGGCTCCGCAGTCGAGTCCGGTGACGCGGTCTTCGACCCCATCGCGAGCCGTAAGCATCAAGATCGGGGTCAAAACGTTCATCGTTCGCGCGCGCCGCGCGATTTCGAATCCGTCGTATTTGGGGAGGCCTACGTCGACGATCGCAGCATCGTACGCGTCGCGTAGGAGAAAGTCCAAGCCGCGCTCGCCATCGGTGACAAAATCCACCGCGTAGTTGCGTCGCTGGAGCATCGCCTTGACGGCGTTACCGACCGGGAGACTGTCCTCCACGACCAGGATGCGCATGAGAGGTCTACAACTTCAACGGCCACGGAAAACCTACTGTTAGAGCGCCGCCGAGGGATCCCATCCCGCCGACCGTCTGCACCTGTTGGATCAAGACGCGCGCATGCTTGAAGAGCATGAACGCACCGTAGTAGACGACGTCGCGCGTGATCACCGGATTCTGATACGCGTCGTAGCGTATTCCGACGTAGGCGTGCTCGTGGATGTAGTATTTCAGGCGGATATAGCCGCCGCTGCTACCGACGAGCGTCCCAAAGCCATCGGCATTGTGATCTTGACCCCACCACTGCTCTCCCTGCAGCTCCACTGGGCCGCGTGTCCAGGTGGCGTACATTGCTCCGCGATCGTAGCCGTCGTCGAACGGCTCCTTGCCGGTGAGCACGATGCGGCGCGTACCCGTCAGCGCCTCTATGCCGGCGGTGAACGACGGCGTCACGGGTGCGTGCGCGAACAACCCAAACTCGGGTGCCGCAGCGGAAGTCGTCTCGCCCGTCGGCACGGGCGCACCGCCATACGGCGCACCCTTGAACTCGCCCAAATCCGAAATTACATCGACGACCGTGCTTCCGAACGTGCGCTCGACCTGCGCGCCCCATCGCGGCGCCGCCAGCGTCAAGTCGTTCAAGCCGACGTGCGCTCCGTAATAGCCATATTGTTGCAAGTCGTCGAGACGTTGGCCAGGCGACTGCGGCAGCGGCAATTCGAAAAGACCCGCGCGATAGAGCGTCTGCGTGTTATCGTTGTAGGTCGCGAGATATCCGAGGTACAATCCGGACGGCCCGCCGCCGGCGCCAAGATTGTAGTGCACGAACGCGCTGATCTTTCCGATGTCCCAGTTGCTCAAAAGTACGCCGCCCGGCGAGAACCGCCGGCTGTTGACCGGACTCTCTTGCCATTCGAGCTGATAGCGCAACGCGACACCGGTCGTTCCGTGGCGCGGAAGCGGCAGCTGATACCCGCGATCCCGAAACGCCTTCCCGAAATCGTTGAGCTCGGGTATCACCGTGTGACATTGTTCACACTGTAAGAGATAGCGTTGCGCGAAGAGCGGAATCGCCTGCGCGGGTGCGGCGCAGAATAGGACCGTCGCTGCAAATACCAGCAGCGCGAAAAGCTGTCTACTTTGCAACGATCACTCCTCTCATGCCGCCGCTGTAGTGAAAGAAACAGCCGAATAAATACTGGCCGGGTTGATCGGCGACGAAGACCTGCGAGGCTTGTCCCGGCTGCAGCGTGCCCGCTCCCCAGTTTCCGGAAAGATCGACGGTACTGCTCGCCTGCGACGCCGCTGCAAAAGTGAACGGCGATTGCGCCGGAAAGGTGGTCGCGCCCGGAATCGACGTCGCGGTGTGAAAGGTGTTGTCGACGTTGACGAAGCGCACGCCCGAACCAACCGCAACCGTAACGAAGTCGGGAGAATATCCAAGGCCTGTTCCCGCCGGCGTCGATTGCTTGCCGAATGCCGCGATGCTGACGTCGATGGTCGTTACACTCGTGACCGAAGCACCCGCGCTCGAAACGTCGTCGACTCCGCCCGCTGTACAACCCGCCAGACTCACCATCGCGAACAGTGCAACGAACGTTCTCATCGACTGCCCTCGCTTACCAGCTGCTGCCAAAGGTGGGACGACGCGAGGAATACCGTCGTAACGCGTCCGTCACGGTCGAGTAGCGTTACGAACGTCGTGTGAGCGTCCGCGTATCCATCCGCTCCGCGTGCCGTTACGACGCCGAACGCGCGCATAACGCGATGCACGGCAGCGATTTGTCCGCCTGCGATGAGCCAGTATTCCGGATCGGCATCGAAGGTTCGCGCCACCCGCACGAGATCGGCGTGATTGTCGCGTTCGGGATCGAGCGTGATCGCGAGCACGCGCAAGCGCCCGTGAATCGTACGCTCGTACTGCGCGGCGCGCGAAAGCTGCGACTCGATAATCGGACACACGTCGCTGCAGTGCGTCGAAACGAACGCGACCGCAAGCGGCCGGCCTTGCAACTGCGCCAGCGTGAACGCATGTCCTCGCTGGTCGATCAGTTGTGGAAGGTCGCGTTCCGCACCGCCGCGGGTCGCGCACGTCAGGGTGACGAGCGCGATCGCGGCGATTATCACTCGCATGATCGTTACCTAGTGCCGAATGTACGGAGTGGCACTTGCCGCCGGTGAGGCCGTTGCACTGCTAACGAGTGCTTCCGACCACGTCCCATAGGCGTCCACGAATCCGTTGCCGTTATTTTGTCCGGCAGCGGTGTCCGCGTAGAATTCGTAAAGCGGGTGACCGCTCAAGGCCCACTGATACGTGCCATCGCTGCGTTGGAATATGCTGAAGTTCGTGCCGGAAGGAACGACCGTTCCCGCGGGTGCCGTATACGGGAACCAAAACGTGGTGCAACCGTTCGCGGCAGTGCAATTCGAAACGTCATTCCCGTCGCCGGTAGTGTGGTAGAGGGTGTGCCCGTTGTTCGTTCCGACGTATACGCTTTCACCACCCACCGTTGCCGACGTCGGCATGCTGGATGGAGTTGCTGCGGCCGTCGTTGGCGCCGATGTGCTTGGCGGCAGGGTCGCTAAAGGCCCCGACGGTCCGGACGAGCCGCCGCCGCCGCCGCATGCGGCAAGCGTCAGCGCAAAGACGAAAGCCGCGAGTAATGCTACACGTTGCATGTGAGATGAGCCTCCTACGGTTCGTGTTGAGGCTCGCAGCGTACCGAGAACTTCTGAAAAAAGTGTAAAGCGCGATTAGGGTGAGGCGATCGCGTCGCGCATCGAGATTGCCAGACTGCGCAGGGCCGGATTGTCGGCAGCGTCCGAAGCTGCGCGCGCAAAGGATGCGCGAGCTCCCGCGCGATCGCCCTGGTGCAGCAGCACCGTGCCAAGCGCGAAGTGCGCGAGCGCGTAACCGGGTGCAAGATCCAGCGCGGTCTGCAATTCTCGCTGCGCCTCGTCAAAGTGTCCTTCGCGACACTCGATCAATGCCAAATCGTAGTGCGCGACAGCGTATTGCGGATCGTTACGAAGCAATTTTGAGAAATCGCCGCGCGCCGTAGCGAGGTCGCCCGTTTGGATCGCGACCAAACCGCGCGCGTACAGCGCGCGTGCCGAGTCCGGTGCAATCGATACAAAGCGATCCGCGTTGGCACGTGCAGCGGTGAGATCTCCGCGCAAAACGTCGACCGCAATCAGGTTTGCCATCGCCGCAAGGAACCCAGGATCCAGCGCTATTGCGCGCTCGAACGACGTCGCGGCGTCGTCGTAGCGACCGTCTTGCGCCTGCGCAACTCCCAAATCGTAAGCCGCGGTCGATCCTTGCGGTTCGCGCGGTCGCAATTCGAGAACGCGCGTGAACTCGGCTTGCGCGTCGCTCCAGCGATGCGCTTGCAATGCGGCTAGGCCCAGATGAAAGCGCTCGACAATCTCGCGCTGAACCGCCTGATCGTGCAACGTCGCAGTGGACGTGCTGCGCGGCGCCGGCGTCGGACCGTACACTTGCGCGGCAGCTTGCACCGTACAACTCGCAAAGGCGACCGCGAGCGCAAGGCATTGCCGGCGCATCGTTGACTAGGGCCGCGCCGCTGTGGGAAGTTCTGCGCTTATCGCCGTCTTTGCCGCTGCCGCTACTTCGGGCCGGCAGAGCCAACCGATTCGCCCATGTTCGTCGATCGGCCCGAGCAGCTCCGGCTGTGCCGAGGGAACCAGCAAACTCGCGTCGCTCGGGTTCAGCACGCCGGCGTCGACGCACGCATAGCGCAGGCTTACCGCTCCCAGGAGCAGTAGACCCGCCAGGCTCAGGCGTGCGACGAGGCTCGACATCACGATCAGTATAGTCCAAATCGTAAGGAATCGATGAATCGGCCGGGCGTGCTCCCGCTCGCAGCTGTCGCATTGCTCGGCGCCGGACCGGCACCGCTCGTCGTTGGGAGCGTGCATGACCAGCACGGTTTGCCGATCGCCCAGGCGCAGGTGACACTGGTTGGCTCGGGAGCAAGCGGGATGACTGCAGCCGATGGCACGTTCGCGATCGCCGGCTCTGCGAAGACGGTTGTTGTCCGCTGCGCCTACTGCCGCACGACCGATGCCGGAGTGGCATCCGATGGCACGGTCGTCGCCATCGTTGTGCGATATGACGCCGTACGTCGGGAAGGCCCAAGCGCGGAAGATCTTACGCGCCTACCGTACACGCGGGCAGAGTCCGACGTTGCCTTAACGCCGTTCGTCGTTCTCGAACAGAGCTCGTTGCCGTTCGAGGGCGCCTCGCTTCACGATCGCAGCATTTCGACTTCCGGCGGGTTGCTCGTGCTCGACGGCATTCCGGACTACAACAACGCTAGCGGAATGACAACGTTCGACACGATTCCGTACGATAGTGCCGCGAGCGTCGACGTCGCGCGATCGTCGCAAGCGTACACGTACGGCGATGTCGCTTCAAGCGGAACGTTCACCGTGAATACGCTCGGCGGAACGCCGTCGATCGCGCTGGGCAGCAACGGCGTCGCAACGTTTTCATCCGACAACGTTGCGGCCGGATATTCTTCCGCTAACGACGACGAGCGAAGCCGTGCAACCGCGGAGCTTGCGATACCGCTTCCGCAAACGGCGTTGCGTCTTATGCTTTCAAGCGGATCGGGCATGCTCGACGGCAATCTCGATACGCTGCAAAGCGCGTTTTCTGCGCTGAACCTTTCGGCCGAACGCACCACGGGTACGGACGCGTACGCAGACTTCATCGCCGATCGTGGAAGCGATGGATACACATCGCCTTCCTACGACGCGAATGACACGTGGTCGAACGTCGATGCGATTCTCGGCGTGCGTTCGCACGCCGTCGTCGCGCCGTTCGCGCAGATCGAATGGCGTCAAAGCAATGGCTGGTTGTGGACTCCTTCTGTCGCTCCATACGTTGCCGGCACGACGAGTCAAAAGCGCGCGTACGCGGGCGTTGATGCGGAACTGCCGTGGTACAGCGCGCGCGTCGTCTATGGCCTCGATGCCGTGAATTTCGTGCAGGCGTACCCAACGCAGCCGGCTGCATCCGTCGCCGGACACGACGCGGCGGCGACGCTCGACCTGCACCCGCTGAGCGGATGGAATTTGACGGCGAGCACGAGCTCCGGTTACCTTCTCCAAACCGTTCTCGGCTACTATGAATCGAGCGAACAGGGCTACTCGCCGATCGACCAGCAGAGCACGGACGAACTCGATCTCGCCTACAGCGATGTGAGCCGGTTGCGTATCGGTCTGACGTCATTTTCTACGCGCACGGCATCTGGAATCGACGACCACAGCGCCGGCGTCGAGAGCGCCTGGCAAGTAGCGCCCGACGTCAGCGTGCGCGCGTGGTGGCTCGACGTTCACCCGCACACGGGCGCGCCGCAAACCGTCGGCTCGGCCTGGTTGCAAATGAACTCCGGTGCGATTCGTTTCGATCTGATCTGGCGCCGCGATCTTCTCGATCTCGCGGGAAACGAGCACCTCGACGGTTCGATCTCGGGACCGCTGGGCGCGCGCACGCGATGGTTCATGCGCAGCGAAGAGTTCGCGCGCATACGCTCCACCGACGTTGGGATCTCGCTTTAGGAGCTACTGGCCCTTGCTCGCAAGCTGCTTCAGCGCGGCGAGCGTGTTTGCGACGTGCTGACTTGGATCCAGCGAGGTGTAGCTATATACGATCGTTCCGTCCTGCGCTATGACGTAGGACGTGCGATTCGCATATTGCGGCTTTGCAGCGAGAATCGAGTCGTATGCCTTCTCGACCGCCTGATCGGTATCGGCTGCGACCGGGAACTTGCTGCGGCACTCGCTCACCGAAAACTTCTGCAACTTATCGAGTGGATCGTGTGACACCCCAATCACCGTCGCGTGCAGGGCTTTGTACTGATCGATCGCGTCGGCGAAATCGTGTGCCTCGACCGTGCATCCCGGCGTGAACGCAGCCGGATAGAAGTACAACACGACCGGACCTTGTTTGAGGGCGTCCGCAAGATGGAATTGAAAAACGGTGCCGCCTTGAGTCGCCTGCAACGTGAAATCGGGAGCTTTCGTACCGTTGGCGAGGGCCGCGAACACGGGCCCGCACACGAGTGCCGCAAGACCGAGCGTTGCAAGAATGCGTCGAATCATCGATGCCTCACATTCGTATAGACGCTAATACCCATTAACCCGCACGACGGTTACAAACCCATTAACCGAGCAATCACC
>JASHZC010000032.1 GCA_030042755.1 Vulcanimicrobiota bacterium
CGACGATGACGTACGAAACGTAGGGCGGGTAGTGCTGCGACTCCCACATCGCGCGCGCATGCGCGTAGATCTGATATGGATCGATCGACGCAAGAGCGAGAACTGCGAGAAGCAAGCTGCCCACGGATATACGTCATACCCCTATCCCTGTCGGACCAAAACGCTCCGTCTTGATACGCGACTCATTATATCCCGCGCCAATCAATAACTGCGAGGCGGTTTCGACGAAGGGATTTGCCCCGCAGATATAGGCGAGCGTGTTTTCACTTGCAGCGAGCGCTGCCGCCGCGATCGCTTCCGCGTCGATGCGTCGCGGCGGGGAAGTCCAGTTCGCCGGTGTCTTTCGCGTGTACGCAAATGCGATCGAGAGTCCATCGCCCTTGGACTCTAGGCGGCTAAGCTCGTCCCGATAGATGATGGCTTCCGGCGTTCGCACCGAGTACAGCAAACTGAATCGAGGATGAACGCCGGCTTGATCCCGCGCGCGAATCATCGCCATCAGCGGCACGATGCCCGAACCACCTGCGATGAGCTGGATCGATTCCACCTGCTCCGGACGCCACGTGAACCACCCGCCAATCGGACCGAGAATCTCGAGCGGGCTTCCGGGAGCGATCGTTTCGACCAGATACGGAGATACTTCACCCTCCGGCATCAACTCGATCGTCAGCTCGACGCGATTCGTGCTTGGCGCATTCGCAATAGAATAGGTGCGAACGGCCGAATATCCATCGGCGGCGCGCAATCGAACGTCAACGTGTTGACCGGCGTCGTGCCCCGGCCAATCCGGCACATCGAGGACGATGGTCGCTGCGGTCTCAGTCTCTTTACGCCTCTCGACGACCGTAGCGGCGTGCCAGCTCAGTCGCCCGTGTACCGTTGTTCCCGCCATGGATCTCCGTACATATTATAACCGCGCTCTTCCCAAAACCCGGGCTCATCGGCGCGCATCAGCGTTAAGCCGCGAACCCATTTCGCACTTTTCCAGAAGTACAAATGCGGCACCAGCAGCCGCGCCGGTCCGCCGTGTTCGGGATCGAGCTCCTCGTCGTCGAATCGGAAGGCGATCCAGCCTTTTCCGGAGCGAAGATCCGCCAATGGAACGTTCGTGCTGTACCCACCGTAGGAATGCGCCATTACGTAGCCCGCATCCGTACTCACATCGGAAAGCAACGTGTCGATGGCAACGCCTTCCCACTTCGTACCGAGTTTCGACCAGCGCGTTACGCAGTGAATGTCCGTGGTGATCGTTTCGCTCGGCAAAGCGCGAAACTGCTCCCAGCTCCACGTCCGAGTCGTGCCCGACTCGGTTACGAGGGAGAACTCCCAGCGGTCCAACGGAATCGCCGGCGTGGGGCCGGCCGACAGCACCGGAAAATCGTTCGTGAGGTATTGGCCCGGCGGCAAGTTGGCATTACTCTGCCGCCGCTTCCCAAAAAACCCCGGCAAAAACGAATCGCTCATACCCGCCAGATACCGCATCGTGCCAACTTTGTCATCCTGAGCGGAGCGAGCGCAGCGAGCGTAGTCGAAGGACGAAGGGTAATCGAACTTTGTCATCCTGAGCGGAGCGAACGCAGTGAGCGCAGTCGAAGGACGAAGGACGAAGGGTAATCGCATGCATGTACCATCCTCTCGCGTCCGCGATCTTATTGGGATCGGAGTCGACACCGTCGGTAACCTTGCCGACCTCGACGCCGGCGAAGACGTACTGCGACTCGAGAACCTCGACACCGACCTGAAGCCCGCGGACGTCGCCCTGCAGCAAACACGCGAGGCACTCGAGGACGACGCAAACAACAGCTATCTCCCGTTCGTGGGCCAGCTGCAGCTTCGCAACGCCGTAGCGGAGCATGTCTCGCGTCTATCCGGCGTTCGCTACGACGGCGAGCGTAACGTCATCATCACCGCGGGCGGATTGTCGGGCATACTCAACGTGCTACTCGCACACGTTTCTCCCGGCGACGAAGTCGTTCTCATCAGCCCCACATACGTCGGCCTGATCAACCGCGTCGTGATTGCCGGAGGCGTGCCAACCTTCGCGACGTTCACAACCGACGACGCGGAGTGGATTCTCGATCGTGATTCGCTGCGATCGGCTGTCACAAGCCGAACCCGCGCTCTGCTGCTGATGAGCCCCTCGATGCCGACCGGCGCATATCTCACCCGCGACGACTGGGAATTCGTCGGAGAAATCGCTGCGCAACACGATCTTTGGCTCATCTACGATGCCGCGATGGAACGAATCGTATACGACGCGCGGCCCGTCGTTCACCCGGCAAGCATACCGAACCTCGCCGATCGCACGATTACGGTCGGCTCCGCATCGAAAGAACTCCGGATGATCGGTTGGCGAGTGGGTTGGATCGTCGCACCCGAATCGCTCGTTCCCGATCTGTCGCTGATCTCGATGGCAACGGTTGTCGTTCCCGTCGGTATCGCGCAGATGGCCGCAGCGGCTGCGCTCGCGCTCGACGACGACGTGCGCAACGCGACACTCGAGTGGGAGCGCCGCCGCAACACGCTTTTGCACGAGCTGCACGGATTTCCGGCCGTGCGCCCCGCCGGCGGATGGTCGCTTCTTCTCGACGCATCGCCGTTTGGCGTCAGCGGCGCGGAATTAGCGGAACGCCTATTCCTCGAAGCCCGCATCGCCGTTACGCCAATGAACGGATGGGGCTTGCCGGATTCCGCGCGCTACGTGCGCTTCGTATTTTCGAACGAACCAACAGAACGCTTGCGCAGCATCCGCTCCCGCATCACGTCTTTGTCATCCTGAGCGGAGCGAACGCAGTGAGCGCAGTCGAAGGACGAAGGGTGATCTAACGCGTCACCCCTGCTGCGCGAAGCATTTGCATCACTCGAGCGCGCGGCAGTCCATACGCCGTCGCGCCATTGAACCCCGTCATGGTCTTCGATTCGAAAAGCGCATCGTAGATTGCCGCCTGCGTCGCTTCCGCGGTTGCTTCGTAGAGCGCGTCCAGCGCGTCGTTATTCTCTAGCTCCGATACCGCCGGCGCGTGGACCGTGAAGTTGGCGACGCGTTCGAAGACGCGTGACGTCGAGAACGCGACGAGCAGATCGCCGCTTCCCGTGTCCGACGTCAGTCCGGTGCGCCCCATTCCCAGCGCCGCGCGCAGCGCGAGCGCGCGAAGCTGACGGCTGGAGAGCGGCGCATCGGTTGCGACCACGATGATGATGCTGCCCGTTCCCCTCTCTCGA
>JASHZC010000311.1 GCA_030042755.1 Vulcanimicrobiota bacterium
GGCGGCGATCAAAGCGCGCGCAATCGAGCGCGCGCGGGAACTCGGTGCCGGTGACGTCCGCGTTGTCGGCGCGCGCGACGACGAAGAGTCCCGCGAGCGGATGCGCGCGGCGTTCGACCGCGGCGACTTCATCACGTGGGGATACGACGATGCGTACGCACGCACGGCGGCTAGCCCGACGAGCGTGCTCGACGATGCGCGGAGCGTTATTTGCATCGCCGTTCCATACGCGACCCGCGAACGCGCGCACATGCGATTGCAAGGACGCGTGTCGAATTACGCGTGGTCGCTCGATTATCACGCCCGCGTGCGCGCGCTGCTTCGGGACGTCGCCGCGGAGATCGATCGCGCGGCCGGCGGACCGGTTACGGCCGTTGCGTGCGACACCAAACCGATTGCCGAACGCGCGTTTGCTGCACGCGCGGGTCTGGGTTGGGTGGGGAAGCACACGAATCTGATCTCGCCGTCGCTCGGATCGTTCGTGTTCCTGGGCGAAATCATCACGTCGCTGCCGCTCGAGCCCGATGCCCCGCTTCGCAAAACGTGTGGTTCGTGTGCGCGCTGCGTCGATGCGTGTCCGACGCGTGCCCTACGCGGCGACTACACGATCGACGCGAACCGCTGCATTGCCGATCTCACGCAACGTACCGACCCGGTTCCGCGTGAGATGCGCGCGCTCATCGGCGATTGGGTTTGGGGTTGCGATATTTGTCAAGTCGTGTGTCCGCCAACGCGCAAGGCGGGAAGCCAGGGCGCTGCGGCTTTCGAACCACTCGATGCGGACACGGCCGCCCCGCAGCTCACAGAACTCCTCCAGCTTCGCAGTGGAGAATTCAAGCGGCGTTACCGACGCACGGCAATGGGGTGGCGCGGAGCCGCCGTGCTACGTCGCAACGCTGCAATCGCTCTGGGTAACGCGCTCGATCGATCGACGATCGGCGCGCTCGCGCAGTCGCTTTCAAACGATCCGCATCCCATGGTTCGAGGCGCGGCGGCGTGGGCGCTTGGAAGGATCGGAGCGCCGGCCGCGCGCAGCGCTCTGCAAGAACGCAGTCAGATCGAAACAGATCCCGCCGTACGAGAGGAAATAGCCGTCGCACTCCTATGAAACGCTTTGCATTTGTTCTCTGCGCCGTGCTCGGCGCGATTCCGTGCGGCGCTGCTGCCGGCGACGACCTGCTGACCCGCATGGCCGCGCTCAATCCGAATCTGCACAGCTTTTCCGCTACGATGCACGCGCACGTGGCGCTCGCGACTTTTCCGTTTCTCTCTACGGACATCGTCGCGACCTACTATCATAAGGATCCCGATCTCGACAAGCTCGAGATCACCAGCGGCCTGCCCGGGGTAGCGCAAGGCTTCTCCCAGCTGTACCCGCACATCGAGCCTCCCGCCCATTGGGAAGACCTATACGACGTGACCCAGACGGCCAACAACGGTACGACGGCGACATACCGACTGATCCCGCGTAAAGCGGGCAATATCGAACGAATCGTGGTAACGGTGGACGTCGCGACCGCGACGGTGCGGTCGATGCGCTGGGTCTACGCCAACGGCGGTTGGGCCACGATGAGCGACACCTATGGGGATGTCCAGGGAAATACCCTGGTGACCGCGCAAACCGGACACGTGGAAGAGCCGAACTACAAGGGCGACATTACGGCGACGCTGTCGGGATACCAGTTGAATCCCTCGCTTCCGGACTCGCTGTTCACGCAATAGGATGCTTACGACGGTCGACCTCACGCGCGAGCTCCTAGCCGATGCGTTCAATCGGCCGATTACCTATCTGCGCGTTTCGGTGACCGACAAGTGCAATCTGCGCTGCGTCTATTGCATGCCCGAATCCGGGCTGCCGTGGCTCCGGCGCGAAGAGCTGCTTAGCTACGAAGAAATCGTCGCCATCGTTCGAGCCGCGGCACACGTCGGCGTGCACACGATTCGGCTGACCGGCGGCGAGCCGCTCGTTCGCCGCGACTTGCACCGCCTCGTGGCGGGAATCAATGCGATTGCGGGCATCGACGACATCGCGCTGTCGACGAACGCCGTGTTGCTCGAAGAACAACTCGGCTCGCTCCTTGCGGCCGGATTACGCCGCGTCAACATTTCGCTCGACACGTTGCGTCCGGATCGATTCGAACGCATCGCGCGCCGCCCGGGTTTGGATCGCGTCATGCGAGGGATCGATGCGGCCATTGCGGCCGGCCTAGGTCCCGTGAAACTCAACTGCGTGGTGATGCGCGGACAGAACGACGACGAGATCGCAGAATTCGCACAGATAACGCGCGAGCGCGCGGTTTTCGTGCGCTTCATCGAAGTCATGCCGGTGCATGAAAATCTCGAGGTGCAACGCGACGCGTACGTGTCGTCTGATGAGATACTCGAGCGAGTTTCGGCGATCGGTGAAATCGAGCCGGTTCCCGGACCGCCGGGTAACGGACCGGCTCGCTATTTCGCGTTTCGCGGTGCGCCCGGCGCCGTCGGCGTGATCAGCCCGCTCTCCCACGATTACTGCGAGCGCTGCAATCGTGTCCGGCTTACGGCCGACGGACGATTGCGGCTGTGTTTGTTTGGCGATCAGCACGTCGACCTGCGGACCCCGTTGCGATCGGGAGCCTCGACCGACGAGCTTGCCGAGCTTTTCCGCGGCAGTATGGCAATCAAGCCGGAGCGCCATCACCTCCGGCTAGGCGAAGCGAGTTCCCGCATGCGCGCCTTCTCCGAAATCGGAGGATAACCAGGATCCCGCCAGCGGCGGCGGCGCGGCAGTCACAATGTCTGCTATGCTGACGTTCAGTGGCAAAGGGGGACCAAACTGTTGGAGGAGGTCTACCTCAATTCGCAAGCGGCGTCCGGCGCGGAAGTCCGCGTAGAAGCGCTAGTTCGCGAATACCAAACTAAGCTCGCACGCTATCTCCGGCGGATGGTGGGCGATAATGAAATTGCTCTCGATCTGACGCAAGACGTGTTTTTTGCTGCATATCGGACGCTGCAACGCGATCCGGAACGTCCCCTTACGGCTGGTTGGCTGTACAAGACCGCGACCAACAGCGCGATTTCGCACTTGCGACGCAAGAAGATCGTTCGCATGCTGCCCCTCGAGCGTGACGGCGACGACCGTTCGTGGCGGATCGACGAGCAGAGCGCAGCGTCGATCGACCTTCAGGCGGCGATTGCAAAGCTGCCCGGAGATCAGGCGGCGGCCGTGCTGCTTACGAGTTACGCGGGGTATACCTCGAGCGAGGCTGCGATCATCCTTCACACCTCACCGGATGCCGTTCGGCAACGCGTTTGCCGCGCGATGAAGATGTTGCGTTCGGTCATGACGGAGCGATCGTGAAGGGTCAATGCTCGCGGGCCGAAGTGCTCGCCGGCGCAATCGCGCTCGGCGAAGCGACGCCCGAAGAACGCGACGAGTATCGCAACCACATTGCGACCTGTGCGCCGTGCCTGCAGTCGCTTGGCGGAGAGCGCGAAATCGAGCGCGTCATGGCGACGGTCGGTGAAGCGAGGGAAAGCGAAACGTGGGAGCCGGCGGCGCGCCGCATTGGTACGCGCGCGACGCGACCGTTCTGGCGCGCGGGAGCGGCGATCGGCGTCGGCGTTGCGGCGCTAGCGATCTCGCTCGCGCTGCACACCGTCCTCGCCGCGAGCGTTCGCGGGCCCGTGTCGGTTGCACATCACGCCGCCGTGCCGGCGCGACATTCCCCCGTCCTGCACGTAGCGCTTGAAACACGCCCGCGCATGTTGCCGCCTCGGGCCTTGTCTCCTCGGGTGGTAAAGATCGAACCGAGTGCGCCCATTATCGCGCGCACGCCCGTGCCGCGTGTTGTCTCGCGCAGCATCGTCGTCGTGCATAACTCCATTACACGCCATGGCAATGCTATTACGCAGACCACGACGCAAACGACGATGATTGCGGACGCCGTCCCGCATATCATGGTTCCAGCGTCGAAGGTGCCGGTTTGGCGTCAATACGAAGCGATGCCGCTGCAGAAAGCTACCGCCGCTGCAGCATCGCCCACACCGCCCGTGAGCTATCGCGCCGAATCGATCGCCGTTACGCAGCCCACCGTCATCCGCGATGTGGTGCCGCTCGGCGGCGATGCCGCGATCGATCCCCATCCGCCGCAAATTGCGTACGACGAGGGCGCTTCGGGAACGACGGCGTTCGAGGTGCAGGTCGACGAGCGCGGCATCCCGGTAAAATGCACGATTACAAAGCATTCGGGATATCTCGTACTCGACGACGCAGTGTGCAAGGCGGCGATGAAAGCGCGCTACTCACCGCGTACGGTCAATGGAAAACCGATGCCGGGCGTCTATCGCGACGCGTTCACCTTCCGTGCTACCGACGACGATAACCAAGGCATATCGTCGCCGAATCCTCACTCGATGGATTTACGGAAGAACGCCAACATCTTTTCGGCTTCGGGCATGATGCGGAATTCCTCGAAGCCCCAGCTGCGCGCCTGATTGATCCCGCGCGTATTGTGCATCGAGATCAAGAACGTAAGTGTTTTGACGTTGCGTTTCATCGCCAAGCGCTGAACCTCGCCGACGAGCTCGTTTCCGACTTCGGGTGGTGCGTTCGGACGCAGACGTAGCGTCTCCATCATCGCAACGTCCATACCGTTTGCCGCTTCGGGGTCTTCGTATCCGGGCGGCAGCTTGAAGACGATCTGTACCATGCCGAGGAGTCCGCTTTGATCTTCGGCGACGAGGATCGCGCGACGCCCGGATTTTTGCTCCGTTAAGCACAGCGTCAATCGCTGGGCCCAGGTCTCGCGCGGCGACGGTGAACCGGAGAGTACGCCGTCTTTGATCAAGCGCTCGATATCGGCGGCTTGCGCGAAGCGCAGGTAGATTCTTCGGGCCACGTCGCTTTCGATTCCCAAGTGGGGAGAACGGGCCCTTTCAAACGAAACGCCCGCCAAGCATGCTAACCCGCC
>JASHZC010000312.1 GCA_030042755.1 Vulcanimicrobiota bacterium
ACGAAGCTGCGCGCGCGCCGGACACGTTCGCGGGCTGCGCTTTCGATCGTTACCGACGCGCCGTCGGCTACGGCTTCGATCGCTTCGAGGCTCAAGTGGCGGCCGTCGAGTTCCACGGGGTGCGGTGAAAGCGTTTGCGCCATAGGCAGACGTAGTTCCGAGTGGATAACCCCACGCCTTCCGTGCATAAGCGGAAAAAACTTGTGGATAGCATGTTCATTGCGCATCGCGCGGCTTGAAGCACCTGTAGCACGGTGCTACCATCACCTCACTTCGAATTCATCGAAGGGCGACGCACGTATCGGTCGCGATCATAAGCAATACGCGTGATGGCTGCGCTGGTAGCTATCCGCGGCAGAGATCGAACCGCCGTTGACGTCAGTCGGGCTCTCCCACCCGGGAGCCCGATCGGTGAAAGACGGTGCGCGAATACGTCGGAACTCGTCAGTATTAAAAACACTGGCGAGTTTCGTTTTGCAGCGGGAAACGGTAGTATTGATTACTTTTTCGTTCGCGTCTAGACGAACGCTTCTGCTACGGTAGCGTTCTTTCGATCGGATTCGGCGTCGGCGTATTTCGCGGAGATTTCGCGAATGAGCGATGCGGCGCGTAAGCGAGCCGATGCCGGTTCGAGAATCTCGGCTTGCGCGCCCCAGCCCAGCACCCAGCGGACGAGTTCGTCGACGTCGGCGACGCGGTACTCGATGTCAACCGAGCCGTCGTTGTGACCGTCGATGTGACGCTCGGCAACGACGCGAGCGGCGACCGCTGCCTTTGCGACGCGCGCTGCGAAACGCACGCGCACCAGCGTCGTTTTACCGGCGTGCATCACGCCGCTGATCGAGCTCGCGGCAAAGGATTCGACGTCGAAGTCGGTCGGTTTTGTAAATGTGTGGGCAGTCACGCGCACGTCACTTACGTTGTCGATCGCGAAAACGCGTTTGTCTCGTCGTGCGTGGTCGTATGCGACGCAATAAATGCGTCCCGCGCTCACGATAAATCCGTACGGGTCCACCTCGCGCGCGCTGCGATTGCCCTCTTTGTCGCGATAAACGAACTGCACGCTGCGAGACGATCGTTCGGCCGCCGCAAAGAGGCCGAAAGCGCGTTCGCCTTGCTCGTCGAGCTGGATCTCAGAAAGCCGGAACGACACCGGTGAAGGTGCGTCTACACGAGCTCGAATACCGTCGCGCGCCGAGCCGAGCAGCTTGTCGGTGATCTCGTCGATCGATTGCCCGATCGCGCCGCCGATCGAAGCTCCGAACGAACGCAATGCGACCAAGCCGAAGAGTTCGCCATTCGAGAGATCGAGCCGTTTCAGGCTATAACCCTCGGCGAAGCGATACGCATTGGTCGCCCGGTCGAAGTACCACGGGAAGCCCGCGTCGGCGAGTACGGCCAGGTAACGCCGCAAACTGCGCGTGCTCGGGCGGTGGAGCCCCTCGGCAATCCGGTCCTTGAGACTTTCGAACGAATGACGGCCCTCGTCGATCGCGCTGAGCAGCCGAACCAGGAGTACGATTTTGGGTTCCGTTGTGCGTTCCACTGATTTCTTACTCTAACGCACACGATGGCCTAGTGGTGTGCCACCTGCCCGGCCTACTGCTCAAATTTCTATCAATTCCCCGAGGGCTGCTGTTTCGGGAAACATCCGTCGGGCGCGCTGACGGGTGGTGCTGCCGGCTGTGGCGGCGTTGCCGTAAGGCCGACCTCGAGCGGATAGTTCGATCCGCCATCCGGCATCGTCAGTACTTGCAGCTGATAACGCGTCCCCGGAGCGAGTTCGAACGCGGCGATGCCGTAGCGCTGATGCGAATCGCGCACGCAACCGACTTCGTAGAGAACGCCATCGACGAGGAAACTCGAGCGCACCACCCCGCCCAGCGGGCGCTCGAACAAATAGGCCGTGGCCGTCTGCTCCGTTGGATTTGAGATGGAAAAGAGCAACGTTTGGAGGACGCCATAGTCACCGTAGTCGGTGCCGTCGCTTCCGGCCTCCACGTTCGGCGGGGCGCTTTGTCGGGTTCCGTAGGTGGCGGTCGCATCGGGCCCTCCGGCCGTGTACGCCAGCGTCTGCGTTCCCGCGTTGAGGATCGAGAAGACGCCCGTGCGGTGATGCCCGTCGCGGGGCAAGAGCGGATCGTCGAGCAACGTTGCCGGGTCCGTGCCCGGCGCAGCCGCCAGCACGATCACGTCGACCGGTCCACCCGAGAGCACGTGAACGTCGATGTTCCCAGCGACGACCTGGCGCGCGCTCATCGGCAGGTCGTTCACGATGAACGGCTGCGCTACGCCAACCTGTACGACCACGCCCTCGTTTTGCGGCTGCGTTTCGAGCACGTTTTTCCCGACGGCATGACCGACGCTCAGAACGTCGATATTCGGTCCGGCGCTCGAGTCGATCAGCTGGACGGTTGCGGGCGCGGCGTGCGAGCGCAAAGCTACGATCAGGCGACGCTCGTCGCCCCGATCGTCGTGATAGTAATACAGCCGCGCGGGATTCGCGCGACTCACGGTTGCGCGATATAAGACGCCGTTTGCGTCGACGTATTCCGGATCGTCGTCGTAGAAAAGCGCCGGCGGCGCGAACGGCACCAGGGCGGCGTTGTTCACCCTCACGCGTGTCGTCGAATGGACGTCGAAGGCGCCCGCCGCGCCGATCCGCACCGGCACGTCGAATTCGGTGTTTTCGCCAGGCGCCGGAAGCGCCGGTGACGGCGAGGGCTGCACCGGCTGCGCGATCGCGCCCGGTTCGAGCGCGGACGTCCTCGCGATTGCTTGTGCAATCTGGGGCCAGAGCCACGTCCAATCAAGTGGAGAGCCCGTCACGGTCAGCGTCACGCGCGCCGGTGCGACGCCGGCGTCGTTCGCAATTTGCACGTCGATATCGACGGCATCGCCCGA
>JASHZC010000313.1 GCA_030042755.1 Vulcanimicrobiota bacterium
TTGCCGCATGCAACGCTCGTGCGTCCCGGAACGCGTGCCGTGGTCGAAACGTGCGTCTCCGATTTCGTTCAGTCGAAATACGTGACGACGCCCGATGACGCGGTCGGCATCGTGATCGTCACGGGGCCCCTGCGCGGTCAACGCGGTTGGGTGCTCGGGACAACCGTACGCGCAATCATTCGTCCACTGCAGAAAAAACGCGGGGGCCACGGGCTGTCTCGACGCGTTCCACCGCAATCCCATACGCGCGCTCGATAAGCTGCGGCACGAGCACGCGATCGGCCGTGTCGCACGCGAGCATTCGCTCGCAGCCGAAGAGCATCAGCCGGTCGGCGTAGGCAGCGGCGTCGTTGAGGTCGTGCAGCACGCAGACGACCGTCCTTCCCGCTCGAGCAAGTCCTCGCAGAAGTGCGAGAATCTCATGCGCTACGCGCACGTCGAGATGGCTCGTCGGTTCGTCGAGCAACAGCACGGGCGTTTGTTGCGCAAGGCCCATCGCAATCCACACGCGTTGCCGTTCGCCGCTCGATAGGGTTGAAAAGAGTCGCGGAGCTTCTGCGTGCATGTGTACGGCGTGCAGCGCAAGGTCGATGGCTGCGTCGTCTTGCGCGTTTGGGTTCCACTCCCACCACCGGTGATGCGGATATCGTCCGATTGCGACGACGTCGCGCACGAGCAGCGTCTCGATCATCGCGTCGTCGCTGGTCACGAACGCGATCCGGCGCGCGCGTTCGATCGGCGAGAGCGCGCGCAGCGCTATGCCATCGAGTGCGATTCGTCCCGATACTACCGGCCGCAGTGCGCAAAGCGCTCGCAGGAACGTCGTCTTGCCTACGCCGTTCGGTCCAAGCACCGCAAGGAATTCTCCATCGTCGATGCTTGCGTCGACGTCGCGGATCAGCGTGCGGCCCGTAACGCCGATCGCTACCGAGTCCAGCTCGATCATGCCGGTCGCTCTTCGCGCAGATACAAATACATGAAGGCGGGCACGCCGACGAATGCGAGCAGGATGCCGATGGGCAGTTCGGATGGAGCGACGACGCTGCGTGCCGTTGCGTCGGCGATCGTGCACAGCGCCGCCCCGAGCAGGGCGCATGCAGGGAGGAGCGCAGGCGCTCCAGACCCGACGACGCGACGCGCGACGTGCGGCACGATGAGGCCCACGAACCCGACCATGCCCGCAAGGGTAACGCTCGCCGCAGCTAGCAGCGAGGTCGCCGCTAAGATAAGCCACTGCGCGCGGTCAACGTCTACGCCGACAGTTCTCGCGCGGACGTCGCCGACGCGTAATGCGTCGAGCGCCGGTGCCGCGAGCACCGATAGAAGAACTCCGAGCGCGACGTATGGCAGAGCAAAGAGTAAGTCGCTCCAGCCTCGGCCGGCCATCGATCCCGCGAGCCACGCGAGGATCGATTGCGCCGCATCGAGCGAATTGGAGCGCGCGATTGCGAACGCGACGATCGCAGAAAAGAGCGCTGAGATCGAAATGCCGGCGAGAATGAGGCGGTTCGGATCGACGCCGCTGCCCCGTCGTGACAGCGCAGCCACCAACACGGCAGTTCCAAGTCCCGCTACAAAACCGAGCGCAGGCAAAGCCGGCGCCGCAACTCCCGCAAGTATGGCGAGCGCGATTGCCGCAGCGGCGCCTGCACTCACACCGGTCAGATAGGGATCGACCAAAGGGTTACGTAGCATCCCTTGCAGCAATGCTCCGCCGATCGAAAGCGACGCCCCAACCGTTGCTGCGATCGCGACGCGGGGCAAACGCAGCTGCCATACGATGGTCGCCACGTCACCGCCGCCGCGCGGATGCGCGAGCGCCGCAAAGACACGCATCGGCTCGATGGAGCTTCCGCCGGGAAGCAAACTCGCCGCGCACGCGCAGAGCGCGAACGCGAAGATCGCCGCAAGCCGCCACGCGGTCGTCAATGCGCGGTAGAGAGCTCGATCGCGAGCGTGCGCCCGGGCATCGGATAACCGCTGACTTCGGCATACCGCTCGTTTCCGAGGTTGTAGCCGCGCACGGTCAGCAGCATACGCGGCGCAACACGGAAGCTCGCGAATGCCGTAAGGTTGCTATAAGCGACAGGCTGATAGAAAAGCGGCTGCGTCGGATCGACGAAGCCACGTTGGCCGACGACGCGCTGGTCGATCCCGAGTTCGTTCAAGAACGCACCCGGCCCGGCGGAATACAGCAATCCGAGATTCACCGTGAAAACGGGATCGTCGGGAAGGCGCGACTGCGCGTCGATATCCTGCGCTAGATACAGGTTGGTGGCGCCGAAGGTCATGCTGACGTGGTTGACGGGCAACGTTTTTCCATCGAGCGTTAGTCCTGAGATATGCGCTTGATCGATATTCTCCGGGAGATAGTTGTTCGCAGGATTGAGAACGATCAGCTCGTGCGTGTAGTTATCGAACCAGCCAAACGAAACGCCGCCAAGGAGCCGATCGTCGGCGAGCGTGAGATCGCCGACCTTCGAGCGCTCGGGCTGCAAGTCCGGATTACCGTAAAGCGGGTAGTAGAGCTCGCTGGCGTTCGGCGCGCGAAAGGCTGTCGCGGCGTTGGCCTTTACGTAGACCGCATTCGAAAGATTGTAACGGAAGCCAAGCGATGGTGAGAACTCGCCTCCGAGCGAGCCATCGCGCTCCCCTCGGATCCCCGCGTAGAACTCGTCGCGCGCACCGATCCACGTCTGTTGCGCGTAGGCAGCGCTTTGGGCGAGCGCATTGGTTGCAACGGGATCGCCATTCCCATCGTTGACGCGAACGATGCCACGCGAAAGATCGATGCCGTAAATCGTTCGCTCGTCGCTTCCCGTAATGACGTCGCGCAAGCTGACGCCGGTGCGGACCTCGGTATCGAGCGATTGTGACGACTGGAAACAATTTACGTCGATCGCTTCGTCACAGTCGAACGCGATTTGCTGCGTCGATGCATCGAAGCTCAGGGTGGCGGTCGAGTGCGCTCGGTGCAAAGCCAGATTTAGCGCCGCGTCCTCGTTGACGTCGTGCTCCCGGCTCGTCAGCGAGAAGTAGGGGAATTCGCCAATCGCGCCTACGTCATCGCTTTCGGCCGAAAGATGCAGCGTAGTATCGAGCGCGCCGAGCCGGCGTTCGACCCCGTAACGTGCGGTCGTCGCTTCGTAATCGCTGTTGTTGCGCGTTACCGGGTTTGGGACGCCCGAAGATTCGCTCGGCGGAAGCGCGTATTCGTTGTTCGCAACGATGCGTTCGAAGCTGAACCCTGCGCCTCCAAGCTGGAGCTGGCGATCGTCGAACGTTCCCCACCGCAGAAGGGCATATGCCGGCGCCTGCTGCGTGTTCGTGATGATGTTGATGATGCCGCCAACGGCTCCGGTGCCGTACAGCGTCGAGCCGCCGCCTTCCACAACCTCGATCCGATCGACGCCGGCGGTCGAGATCGTCGAGAGTTCGACCGAGTCTGCAAACTCGCCAGGCGCGGGTTGACCGTCGACGAGCACCAAAACCTGCGCAGAGCTGCTACCACGGATACCGTATTGCGCCGATGAGCCGATCGGGCCGTAGTTCGCGATTTCGACGCCGGGTACGTTCGCTAGCGCGTCGGTGATCGTGCGATAACCGTTGCGTGCAATGTCGGCTGCGGTGATGACGTACGTCGTGCGGACGCTGTTCTTCAGCGTTTCGTTCGTACGATCCGACGTGACGACGTGCGCGATCTCGGGCGGTGAACTGGATGTGGGCGACGGCGACGGCGATGGTGAGAGTGAAACGACGGCTGCGGCGAGGACGCGCAACGCGGCAATCAGTGCCATGGCAAGCCTTCCTTTTACGCGAGGAATGGATGATGCATCGGCTTGCGTCGGTATCCTGACTCGCGGATCGTAGCCGTTGTGCTCTCAGCCTTCCCGCCATCCCAGCAGTGAAAGAGAGCGGCTCCCCGCATACAGTGGCGCGACCGTGCCGGCGTCTCACCGGCTTCCCGCGCGCAAACCTGAGTCGCTCGTATTGGAGAGGCGCATCCGGTCACCTGCCGCGAACCGGAGCACCGTGCGATTCACCCTTGCCACAGTGCTCGCGCTCGGGCTCCTCGCGGCGTCCGCGCCGCAGCCGCGCATCGTCACCCTCGTTCCGAGCTTTGCCGAGGACGTTGCCGCCATCGGCGCGCGCGACCAGCTGGTCGGCGTTTCGAAATTTTCCGACGACATTCCACAGGCGGCATCGCTCCCCGTCGTTGCTGATTTTCAAAGCGTCGATGCGGAGCGTATCATCGCACTTCATCCTGACGTCGTAGCGGGCATCCCGTCGCAGGATCGGCTAGTCGCGCCGTTGCGTCGCGCGGGGATACGCGTTGTGCTCATCCCCGACGACGGCTTCGATGACATCTTTAACGCGCTGGGCCAACTTGGCGAGCTGACCGGTCACACAGCGCAGGCAAAAGCCGAGATCGCGCGCTTGCAATCGGAAACGACCCGACTGCGCGCGAGCATCCCGCGTGGAGCGTATCGTCCTTCGGTTTTTTTCGCGTTGGGAACGGGTCCGATTTGGACCGCCGGCCGCTCGTCGTACATTGGGCGTTTGATCGAACTTGCCGGAGGGCGGGACGCGGCAAGCGACATGCGGGCACCCTGGGGCGAGTATAGTGAGGAAGCATTGCTGCGCGTGCAGCCCGATGCGATCGTTGCCGGGCGCGAAACCGATTTGCGCGCCGTGAAGGATCGCGAGCCGTGGCGGAGCTTGCGCGCCGTGCGCGAAGGACACGTGTTCGTTATCACCGATCCGCGCGTCGATACGGCGCTGTTTCGTCCGGGACCACACTACAACGAGGGACTCCGCTGGCTGATCGAACGATTGTCGTCGCTGTCGACACGAACGACCCCGACCGACCCGTCGAACCCGAACTCTTAGAGCTCGAAGCGCTTGCTCGTGCGGCCGGCGCCGAGATCGCTACGCGCGTCGTGCAACGCCTCGATCGCGTCGATCCGGCTTGGCTGGTCGGCAGTGGAAAGGCGCGGGAGATCGCCGAATTGGTGCGCGAGTACGATGCGGCTCTCGTTCTCGTGCTGAACGACCTGCGGCCGCGACAGCGTAAGAACCTCGAGAAGATCGTTCCCGTGCCGATCGTCGATCGCACGATGCTCATTCTCGACGTCTTCGCGCGCTCGGCGCGCAGCCGTGAAGGCAAGCTGCAAGTTGAACTCGCGCAATTGCGCTATCGCCAATCGAACCTCATCGGGGTCGGGGCGGATCTCTCGCGCTTGGGCGGCGGTATTGGCACGCGTGGCCCCGGCGAAACCAAACTCGAAGTCGATCGCCGGCGCATTCAAAGCCGTATCAGCGTGTTGCGGCGGGCGCTTGACGACGTGCGACGTCAGCGTGAAACGCGGCGAAGCGCGCCGCACCGCGAGCCCTTGGTCGCGCTTGTCGGGTACACCAACGCGGGGAAATCGTCGCTTCTCAACGCGCTTGCGCGCAGCGACGTGTTCGTTGCCGATCAGCCGTTCGCAACGCTGGATCCGACCGTGCGCCGCGTGTATCTTGGACCAGGAGAGTACGTTCGCGCAGCCGACACGGTCGGGTTTATCACCGATCTTCCCAAGGATCTCGTCAATGCATTTCGCGCAACGCTCGAAGAGCTGCGCGAGGCAGACCTTTTGGTACACGTACTGGACAGCTCAAACCCTGATTGGCCTCGACAGCAACGTGCAGTCGAGTCACTCTTGCACGAACTCGAACTCGATGCGCGGCCGCGTCTGCTCGTTTTCAATAAGATCGACGTAGTGGGAGCGACACCCAACGTGAGTGACGGCGCGGTCGCGATCAGCGCGCGCACGGGGGCTGGTCTCGGCGCGCTGCGTGCGGCAATCGCCGAACGGACGTACCCCAACGGCACGGAACGCAGGGCATGAACGGCACGCTACGTCGCGTCGCGCTCTGCCTCGGCGTGCTTTTCCTTTCGAGCGCGTGCGCTCGGGACTATCCGGACGACCATTTTGTCGGCATCGTCCGCGCGATGAAGCCGTCGGTCGTGCTTTTGACGATGCGCGTGCCGCCGGAGAAGAAGAGCGATAGATACGATGATGCATACGGTACGGGACTGATCGTTGCCAGTGGCGCGTGGGGAAGCGACATCCTCACCGTCGCGCACGTCGTTGATGGAGCGTGGAACATGCACGCGACGATCGACAACAAGACGAAGGTACCGGCGCGCGTCATTGCGACCGACGACGATCGCGACGTCGCACTGGTGCGCACCACGCGTCCCAATCTTCCCTCGGTCCAACTGACGCTGCCGGCGGATCTGCACGATCAGCTTGGCCGCAGCGTCGGCTTGATCGGCTATCCGATCCCCGACGAGTTTGCCGACGAGCAATTGGGTCTGGCAACCTCGCTGACGACGGGACAGCTCTCCTCGATCCGAAATGACGCACTTGAAGTGACGCTACAGATCGTTCCGGGCGAGAGCGGTGCACCGGTGTTCGTGGTCGATACGGGCGCGATCATCGGGCTCGCAGATTCACGCTTCGACGACGAACGCTCGATTGGATTCGCGGTTCCGATTGCCGATGCGCTGCACTTCCTGCACCGAACCGATCGCGCTCACGGCTTTTGAACGCCTTCTATTCGCGTGAGAATTTCCGGGTCGATCTGCATGCGAATGTGCTCGCTGCTGATGAGCGAACGATCGCCAAGCCATTGAATCTGCGGAACGTCGAAATACGCGGCAAGTTTCGCGATGTGACCCGCGTAGGTGGCGCGTAACTGCGAAAATTTCTCCCAAGCGTGCTCGCGTTCGTGCATGGCCAGACCCACGCTTTGCAGGTGCTCGTAGACTTCGTCATACTGGTCGCGCGTGACGCCGGGATCGCGTCCGTCTCCGTCGAGATGAAAGTGATTGCTGATGTCGTGTGCGGCATGCCTGCCGACGTTGTAGAGAATGCGCGCTTCGCCGCCGTCGCACTGGACCGTGGTCATCATGAGAACTGCGGAGTCCAGAAGCGTGCCGAGCGTAGCGACCCACGACTCGTAATCGTGGCTCGAACGAAAGTATGCAAGCGCGGGGTACGCCAGATGCGTTTCCATCAGCGAGGCGCACCAGGTCTCGGCGCTGCGCATGAGTATGGAAAGATCTTTGACGACGCCCGCGCGTGCGGCGATCGTCATCAGTCCCACGCCGCTGGGCGGCGATCCGGCGCGAGCGCCGATCGTCACCACGA
Source organism: Vulcanimicrobiota bacterium (assembly GCA_030042755.1). The sequence continues at coordinate 7,200 of JASHZC010000313.1, forward strand.
ATTGCTCGCGCGTTTGGAACGCACCGAACAAGGCGAACAGAAAGGCAGTCGTGATTGAAACGAGACCGAAACCCGACGCGCCGGCTGCCAGCGAGAAAACGCGCGTCCATATGGTGGTGCCGGCGAAGTCGCCGAAGCCAATCGTAAAGAAGGACGCTCCGGCGAAATAGACGGCCTCCGAGAACGACCGAATC
>JASHZC010000033.1 GCA_030042755.1 Vulcanimicrobiota bacterium
GCCGCGCTGACCTCCGGCATCATGGTCGTGGTCGTTACGGCATTTGCAGCCGTCGGCCGCCCCGAGTAGACGCGTAGCGTAAAGCCCGTCGATCCATTCGATTGCGGAGCAAAGACGATCGTCGCGCCGTTACCGCTGGTCGCGGCGAGCGCGCGCGCAGCCGCGAGATTCGCATCGAAGTCGACGAGCGCCCCGCGCAACGCGCCCGGCTGGGTCGAGAGCATCCAATACCCGCCCGCGGCGAGCAGGATCGCAAGGATGCCGACCGTGACGACGACTTCGAGAAGAGTGAATCCGGCCTCGCGTGCGCGCATGCACGCGTAAGTACCCGAAGAGCGCGCCCTCGGGACGTGTCGCTATGCGGCGGAGCCGGCGAGCGCGAAATCGTACGTGTCGATCATGTCGCGCGCGCTTTTCCCCCAGGAAAACCGCTCGATGGCCGCCGCACGTCCGGCACGCGCGCGGTCGTCGTCGTCTCCGCGAATCATCGCGCCCAATGCGGCAACCCATCCCTGCACGTCGCCGGCAGGAACGATGCGACCCACCTCCCCGACGATCTCGGGCAGCGATGCCTGATCGGAAACGGCAACCGGGATTCCGGCGCACAGCGCCTGCGCCGCTGCATAGCCAAATCCTTCGTACAGCGACGGCACCGCAACCGCGGCGACCTTCGCACACAATCCGAGAAGATCTTCCCGAGAAACGTAGCCAAGAAAATCGACGCGATCTTGCACGCCGAGCTCGCGCGCCAAGGCTTCGCACTCTTCCTGATATGCCGTGTACGGCCCGACCGAGACGAGTCGCGCGTCTTCCAAAAACGGCAGCGCGTCGATCAACGTTCGCACGTTCTTTCTTCGCTCCACCGTTCCAATCGCAAGGATCGTCGAGCGATCGCCGTCGGAGCGCTCCAGATCGCAATAATCGCGCGCGACGCCCGGGTACACCACGCGAACCTTGCCGGGATCCAATTCCGGCACGACGGTCAGCAACTCGTCGCGGGAAAATTTCGAATCCACGGCGATAGCCGCGGCGTAGCGGTAACGGTCGATCGAAAAGCGTCCGAAGTAGTAACGTGCGTACGGCCGCGTATGCTTTTGAACCCGCATCCACGCGATGTCGTGCACCGTAACCACGCACGGCATCGTCAATCCAAGCGGCACGGTGCCCGACGCACAATGCAGCAAATCGACGCCTGCACTACGCGCCCGCTGCGGCAGCAGCACTTGATCCCAAAAGACGCGACGGTCGAAGCGCCACGGGTCGATTTTCGGATCGGACAACGCCACGGCTTCGATGCCCGCGACGCGCAGCGCATCGATTAGACCGCGCACGTACTCTCCGATTCCCGTGGACGTACCGACGGCGAGCTGCGCGTCGATCGCCACCCTCATCGCAAGGCCGCCTCGAGCGCCGGAATCATCTGTGCTCTCGGATCGATCGTCTGCGCCCGGTGCAAATAGGCGAGCGCCTGAGCACGGTCGCCGCGGCGCAACGCGACCAGACCTAAACCCGATAGACAGTCACCGCTGCTTGGATCGTCCTTGAGCCCGCGTTCGAAATAATAATGCGCCGTCTCCATATCCCCCGAACGAAACGCCGCATTTGCAGCTGACAACACGTACGCCATATTATGTGGCGCGAGCGCAGCTGCATCTTCGTAGAAGAGGAGGGAGCCGCGATCGTCGTGCAACGACGCTTCCAGATTTCCGCTGACCAGATACGTTGCAGCGACTGCATCGGGATGCGTGCGCAACGAAATCAAGCGGTCCCGAAACTGCGCCTCGAGCACCATTGCCTCCGGAACGTTCGTGCGTGCCACGCGCGCGATCTCCCCTTGCGTCGCATCCAGGTCACCGGCGGCGAAGTAGTACTCGCGCGCTAGTACGTCGTTGCCCTGCGCTTGCGCGGCTCGCGCAAGCAAATCGTCGCGGCGCGGCTGCGCGGGCATGCGCAGCGCGTAACGCTCCGCCGCCGCCGGCTCGCCGTGTAAGAGCGCGTTTGAAGCCAGCGCGTCGTTGACGTATGCGGCCGGCGCTATGGCGTCGAGCGCTTCGTACGTTCGCAGGCCGAACGACAACGGGATGCGCGCGACGAACGACCCCGGCGCGACAACGCGAGCGTAGATGGCATCCGACGCAGATTGAACCAGCGCAAGCAACACAACGACAAGCACGACAATGCTCGCCGCGACGACATACGGCAGGCGATCCAGGACCGGCACGCTCTTAGAACTTGACGATGAAGTTGAGGTTCGTATTGGTTTGGGTAACCGCGTTCGACGGCACCAAGTTATCTTGGAAGTGATACTGCCGCGTCGACAGCGAGATCGCGCTGGTACCCCTTGGAAGCTGGAACGTCAGCTGCGCGCCAAAAATCGTATTGCTCGCGTCGAGATTGGTCACGCCCGGCAGACCGTAGGCGCCCATCAAATGTTGCGTATCGTACTGCAGGTTTGCCGTCAGCGATCGCGAGACCGGGACCGTTACGCCGGTCGACAGCGTATGCGCGCTCACATCGGCATACGCCGGTACGAACACCGGAAGATTGCCCCCGGTCAGACCGCCCATGGTCGGCACCGAGTTGCCGTTCGGCGTAGAATACTGCGGCGCGTTCAGCATTACGCGCTCGAGCTGGCTCGAGAGATCGACGCCGAGATTGCGGCGTCCGGCGCGCACGTCGATCGTCGCCCCGGCTCCGAGCGAGCGATCGTTCGACGACGCCTGCGAATCTTGCGAGAGCCCGGCCTCGGCGTGCGGCGAGAAGTGCACGTTACCAACGCGCACCGGAACTTGCAACCCCGCATCATGCTGCGTTAGCGGCGTGTTCGCGTTGAAGGACGTCGGCGCGTAATCCGTAGCCTGCGATGCCGATTGCTGCATGCCCGAAAGGTCGAACCGGTGCGTCGCCGGCGCATCGGTGGGTATCGGAGCGCTGCTTTGATAGTACTCAACGGTCGGCACGCGCAGCTGCTCGCCCAAAGATGCGATCGACGCTTTGATCGGCTGCGGCGCGAAGGCTGCGTCCGAAAGGTTGACGATCGGAGCCGCAAAGCCCGGCGTACGGAAAAGGCTTGCGCTCAGTTCCGGCAGTCGCACGAGCGGGTTCGAAGCGACGGCCGACTCAGGCGAAATGTCGACCCGAAATGCCAGGTCGCGAAGCGGCGTCTCAGCGAGCGGATCGCCGCCGACGGCACTAAACGAAGCCATCCGGTCGGTTGATTCGCCGAAGAGACGCGCGAAAAGTTGAGAGGAAAGGTCGACGCGGGCGGGCTCGAAGCCGTTCAGCGAGGCGTGCGCTACACCGATAGAGAGCACCGAAACCAGTGCACCGATCTGCAACGCCCCGAACCAGCGACGCATGATCCCTCCGTCTCCTGCGGCCTTCCACACCTTGGACCGTAGGTGACTTTTAGTATCGTCCAAAGTGTTGAAAAATTTCAGTTAGACCCGTTCGCTGGGCTTGCCTCCGTCCGCCAAAAACCTTCGGGCGATGAGGACGGCCGCGTAATCGTCGATCGGCCGGGGTGGGAGCTGCATGCCGAGCGGGATCAGTCGCCGCCACCCTCGCGGCGGGTGGTCGGCGAAGTAAAGCGAGCGAGCCCGGAGCGTCGTTTCCCGCTCGTCCACGTATACGAGCGGTATGCCCAAATCCGCCAGTTCACCCGCCAAGGTGCCCGCGTTGGTCCCGGTTCCCATCGCGATCGCGTCGAGCGGAAATCGCTCCATCAACGATTTTACCCGGGCAGAGAAATCGGCAATCGGCTCGATCCCGATGTCTTGCGTCCGGCCATCGTGATCGATAACCGCGAAGCCGACCTTCCGCGTGCCCGGATCCACACCCAATATAATCACTTCACCTGCGTCAACGTGACCACGATCGGCAAGCCGCCGACGTGAGGGTAGATGTCGACGGCCGCGTACGCCGTCATGATGTAGTCGCCGTTGCCGCTGGAGAGTTGCTTTTGCATCTCGTCAATGCTCGGGTAGTACTGCACCACTTGGACGTTGTTGGCCAGAAAGGGCGGCAGTTTTAGCTCGGAACGCGCGATGCCTGCAACCGTTTGCGTGAGCGCGCTGATGACCAGTTGGGCGTTGGCGTGGGCGTTGCCCGGGAGCCGAATCGAGACGATCCGGCCATGTTGCGGGATCTGGAGCCGGTCCGGAAACATGTTCAGGAAAAACGTGATCTGATCGTTTTTATAAAGATTTTGCGGCGCGGTTACGAACAGCAAGAGATCGTCCGCGAGCGACGCATACGTGACGTTCGGTCCTCCGAACTGATCGGTCAGTGTCTGCTCAAGGTCCGCCGGCGGAACGTAGCGGCGCAGTCCGAGCGGCACGTACGTACCGTTCATGTACTCGACGGCCTGTTTGTAAAAGGCCTTCGTATCCGCGATGCGCTGGTCGACCGCTTCGCCTTGTCGAATCTTCTTGTAAAACGGCACCATCAACGCATTTACCGGAACGATGAGTTCGCCGGTGTTGACCTTCGATTCCAGCGCCTGACGTTGGGTTTCGAGTTGCGCGATCTGCGCGTTGATTTGGCTTAGACGAAAGAACGCGGTGCGAACCTCGCGCGACGACAGAATCGCCACCATCGTCACGCTGAAGGCGATGAGCATGCCGGTCCCGATTGCAACGATCGTCGACGTGTAGCGCGGACGAATGCCGAACAACGTAAGGCGACGACGCCCGACCTGATGGCCAACTCGATCGCCGACGTACGCGATCCCACCCGCCACGACCATGATGAGCAGTACGTCGCCTGCGCCCCGGACGAGATCGACGAAATTCATACGGCGGCGGCGCGCCGCAGCCGCGCGAGCCCTATTACGGTAAAGATGATATTCGGCAGCCACGCCCATAATGGCGCCAGCGAGATGTATGCCTGCGAGATGTACGAGAACACCGTCAGCACGATGTAGTAGACGAAAACGATCGCGACCGCAAGTGCAAAACCTACGCCGATGCCGCCGCCACTGCGGGCCGCTCGCATGCCGTACGGTATCGCAATAAGAACGAACACGAAGCACGCAAACGGCATCGCGAGCTTCTCTTGATAGGTTGTCACATACTTGCGCAGCTCGGTCTGGGTGAGTTGACCCGAGCGCACGATGTCAGCAATCTCGGCCCGGCTCATATTCTCAGGATCGTCCTGGCTCAAACGTTTGACGATGTCCGTTGGCTTCTCACCAAGTTCGACCTGCTGCAGCGGCACTTGCGGCTCGGAGATCAGGGTACCATCCTTGTTGAACCGATAGAGGCTCGCATTTTGGAGTACCCAGCGATCGGCCGCGAAATCCGCGCGATCGGCGAATACCACTTGTGTCGGCACATTGTCGCGATCGTACTGGATCAACGTCACGTGCAACAATACTTGCGAGTGTTGTTCGTATGCGGTCGCAATCGTGATCTGCTTGCCGCCGCCGGGAAGCGGGGCCTGCACCGTAAGATCGCGGTTGAACGGACTGGTGTGCGTGATCACTTGGTCGGTAATCATCGCAACTTGGTCCGCTGCGTACGGCGCAACGTATTCTTGCACGTAAAATGTGACGAACGACATCACGACGCCGGCGACGAGCAGCGGAATCGTCATGCGGATAAAGCTGATGCCGCCCGCTTTGAACGCCGTAATCTCGCTCTCGCCCGAAAGACGCTGAATTGCCAGCAGCGTGCCCAGCAAAAGCGCCATCGGAAAAACCAATCCCATGTATCCCGGCAGGGTCCACAGGAAGATTCCGATTGCAGCCCAGAGCGGCGCGTGATCGCTCGAGACCATACGCCCGATCGCGAGCAACTGCGTCGCCGCAAAGATCAACATAAACACCGAAAGCCCGAAGCCGAAAGGCCCGGCCAGTTCGGTAAGCATGTACCGATCGAGGATCGAGAGGCGCGAGTAGCGCCACATGCGACGCATTGCAACCGACACTAGAGCCGGAAACCTTCGCCCAAGTAGAACGTGCGCGCAATCGGCGATTCGAGCACTTCATGCGCGGTGCCCGAAACTTCGATGCGGCCGTTGTTCATAATGTAGGCCCGATCGACGATCGCAAGCGTCTCGCGCACTTGGTGATCGGTGATCAAGATGCCGATGCCGCGTTCGCGCAGCTGGCGAATCATCGCTTGAATATCGGCCACGGCAATCGGGTCGATACCCGTGAACGGCTCGTCGAGCAGTAGAAATGATGGCTCCATCGCGATCGCGCGCGCGATTTCGACGCGACGCCGTTCGCCGCCGGAGAGACTGTCGCCGCGCGAATGATAGAGCTTGCGTAGTCCGAACTCTTCGAGCAGCACCGGCAAACGTTGATTTTGCTCCGCACGCGAGACGCCGTTCTGTTCCCAAATCAGCCGGATGTTGTCTGCGACCGAGAGCTTGCGGAAGATCGAGTTCTCTTGCGCGAGATATCCGATGCCATTGC
>JASHZC010000314.1 GCA_030042755.1 Vulcanimicrobiota bacterium
AGGCGCAACTCGAGCCGAGTGCGATGTACGCAGTGTACGACGGAGAGCGGTACGGACTGTGCGTTCGCTTCGAAGGGTTCCGGGCCGGTGTTTCGGCGCAAGTCGAGTCGCTCTTGGCGCTCGCGGGTCGAACGCCGTCCGCGTCGCGCGACCTGGACGCTCGTCAGGAATCGGCGCGCACGAGCGGCGAACTGCAGGTGAAAATTTCCGCACCGGCGGCGCAGCTCGAACAGCTGCACGAGCGCGCGATCGTGCCGCTATTTGCAGCGTTGCACAAGGCGCAGTGCACCGTGTATCCGGCGGTCGGCGTCGCATTTGTAAGCGGGGCGTGCCCGGGCGTCACGCCGGTTGTCGGAGCACTTGCCGAGGCACGTGCTTGGGCGGAAAGCGCGGGTGGAACGCTCGTGACGACGCAGGCTCCCGCGGAGATACGCGCCGCGTTCGATCCGTGGGGAACACCTCCACCGGCCTTCGCATTGATGCGCGCGCTCAAGGAGCGGTTCGATCCCGACCGGCGCCTTAGCCCAGGGGGATTCGTTGGCGGACTCTAGCGGCGTGCAGGCAACCGTCGAACGTTCGACGATCGATCTCATCTCCGAATGCGTGCATTGTGGATTCTGTTTGCCCGCGTGTCCGACGTATCGATCGTGGGGGCTCGAAGCCGATTCGCCGCGAGGCCGTATCGATCTCATGAAGGGCGTTGCCGAAGGCACCCTGGCGCTCGATTCGAGCGTCGTCGAACATTTCGACCGCTGTTTGGGATGCATGGCGTGCTTGACCGCGTGTCCATCGGGCGTGCGCTACGATTTGCTGATTGAATCGACGCGTGCTCAAGTCGAAGAACGGACACGCAGACCGCTGCTAGAGAAGTGGATGCGTGCCGCGATCTTCGCAGTCTTCCCCTATCCTGGCCGCCTACTGCGCCTTGCACCGCTGATGAACGTGGCGTCGACGTTGGGCTTACAGCGTTTCATTCCCGGCGTTTCGCTTTTGCCGCACATCGACGTCCCGGCCGCGAAACGGCCGCTGCCCGAACTAACGCGCGCGCGAGGCGCTCTACGCGCACGCGTCGGATTTCTGGCGGGCTGCGTGCAGCGCGTGATGTTTCCACAAGTCAATGCCTCGAGCGTTCGCGTGCTCTCCGCAGAGGGCTGCGATGTGATCGTGCCTGCCCAGGCTGGATGTTGCGGTGCGCTCTCGCTCCATTCCGGACGCGCCGCCGAAGCGAAGAAATTCGCGAAGGCGACGATCGCGTGTTTCGAGCGCGAAGATGTCGGCACAGTGATCGTCAACGCTGCTGGATGCGGGTCGGCGATGAAAGGCTACGGAGAATTGCTGGCCGGCGATCCGAAGTGGGCTGAGCGTGCTCGGGCGTTTAGCGAACGCGTACGCGACATAACGGAGTATCTTGCCGAGCTCGGCGCGCGGGCTCCGCGGCGCGAGCTGAATCTAACCGTTGCGTATCACGACGCGTGTCATCTCGCGCATGCGCAACGCGTGCGGCAGCAGCCGCGTGACGTCCTTTGCAGCATTCCCGGAGTGAAGGTCGTCGAGATTCCAAACGGCGATCAATGCTGCGGTAGCGCCGGCACATACAATCTCTTCGAACCCGATAGTGCTCGCGAGATCGGCGAGCGCAAGATAGACAACGTTCTGACGACGGGCGCGCCGGTTGTTGCAAGTCCCAACCCCGGCTGCACGCTACAACTCGTAGCGCTACTTCGCGAGCGGGGTTCGGACGTTCGGGTCCTGCACCCGGTCGAACTCTTGGACGAAGCCCTCAGAAGCGATTGATCGCGGGGCGGCCATGCGGCAGATGCTCTTCGTCCTACGTTCGGGTGACGTGACTCCGCGTGACGTACTCGAGCATGGCTTTACGTTCGGGCTCGACGATATCGTTGCGATCTGCGGTTAGGCGCTCCCAACGCTTTGCATGCCGCAGGAAACGTTGAATTGCGTATCCACCGCACGCGACGACGCCCAGCGCGCCGTCTTTATATCCCTTGCGTTTGACAAAGAAAACGAGAAATTCCTTGAGCGGGGCCCATAGCATTGCCCACGCCTCGCGGCGGGGAGCGAAGTCGTTAGGGTCCATTCGCTTGACGTCGTTGTCGGTGTAGTAGTTCTGCTTGCTTATATAGTGCGAAATCGAGCGAACGGAATAGTGATCGTACCGATTTTTAAGATACTCGCAGCGGCCGCCGATCGTAAGGTCGCTGTGATCGAGTTCAGATTCAAAGCGAGCGGCTCCCTTGCGAAAGAGACAAAGCCGAAAGCGTTCGCCGATAACGGGTGAGCGCTCGTCGTATGCAGGCCCGTACCGGAGCCAGCGGTTACAAAAATAGGTACGGTTCGGAATGAAGAAGCCAACGAGGTCGTGGGGCGCGCTCGCAATTCGGTCGCGAATTTCCGCGCCAAGTTCGGGGGTCGGCACTTCGTCGGAATCGAGCCTAAGGAGCCAATCACCGGTGGCTGCATCAAACCCATAATTGACGTTTTCGTAAATGTAGCCGTTGCGCTGAATGAGGCGTGCATTCGGATACGTTTGCACGAGCTCCGCCGTACCGTCGTCGGAGAACATGTCGACGACAACGACCTCGTCGGCAAAATCGAGTGCCGCCAGCGTACGACGCATCAGTTCGACGCAATTCTTGGTTGGGATGACGACGCTTAACGTGGGCATGTACGATCCGGCCTCCGCTTATTTACACGCCCCGGTGAACGTACACAAGGCGTGGTAGGCAAGTTTTGGGGTTCCGTCTTCACGAAAGAACGATGTTTCGGACCAGAAGTTCGGCTTGTAGCCGATCTGTGGAGTATCGTAAAGGCCTACCCATGTGACGCCGATTACCGTCGGATCGGCGAGCATCATGTTGGAGGCGATCGCGTAGTACTGCGCGGCCGCCGCCTCGCTCGAACACCACTGGTTACCGAAGTTCACGTCGCTTTGGCACCAGCCGGCCTCTGTCAGCATCACCGGCGTGTTCGGGACGAGTTTCTCCAGCTGTTTGTAGTCGTTCCACTCGCCTTCTGCATTCGCGGGTTCGAAGCGGGGATTGAACCAGGCATAATTGTGAATGTCCATGACGTCCCAGCATGCCCCGGTCTTGCATCCGTGCATGAGAAGCGTTCGGACGAAGGGGCGGAAATCGGTGCTGTGGCCGCCATCGGAAAGCGCCGGTGCTACTACCGTCAGCTTTGGGTTGGCCTCTTTCACCGCTTTGTACCCCGCCAGCAGATAGGCCGCAACGCAGGCGCCGCTTTCGTCCGATGACGCCCATGGATTGTCGGGCGGTCCCGTCGGGCAGGTCCCCCAGCCATGATCGTTCGGCTCGTTCATGAGTTCGACGTGTGTGATCCACGGAAACTGTTTCAGGTGCGTCGCAACGTCGCGCGCAAACTTCGCGTACACGTCCGGACTTACGGCCATAGCGGATTGTCCTCTGCCGCCGGCGTTCACCGGACCGACGTCGTACTGCAAGATTGCCGGCAGCTCGGTTACGTCGCACTCATGCAGTTTATCGACGATTGCGTCTTCGACCGTAAAATTGGGCTCGGGCAAGTTCACCTTACCGTTGACGGTTTCAATCAGAGCCATGGGGTAATCGATACGGACGTAGCCGACGCCCGACGCACAGATGTGGCTGTACTGCGCGAGGCTATCGCTGCGGAACGTCACGGTGCTACCCGGGGCGCAGCCGTACTTCGAACACTGCGCGTCCGCAAGCGAAAATGGAAAAGGGTGTTCCAACACGCCGTAACGATACGGTTCCTCGTGCTTGGTGACGACCCGAAGAGGCGCGGGCACCGGAGCCGGTTCAACGCGAAAGTCGATCGCCTTCGCGACCGGAGACGTGATTGCCAGCGTGCAGGAGCTTGCCGGAGGTTTTTGCATCGCCGTGATCACTACGGTGTCCTGGCCGAGCATCGTTGGCGCGAAGGCGACCGGTTTGCCGTCGCAGGTTAGCGTGGCGGCAAACTGCGAAGCGCTCAACGGCTGCGTGAAGGCGATCTCGAGCGATTGACTCGCTTCGATAACTCCCGCGAGCGACGCGTCGTCCATCGCCGCACTCCCGCTCGCTACACGAATCCGTGCAACCGCAATATCGCCGCTTGTCGTCGCGGCCGCGCAGCCCACGATCAGGACGAGTGCGACCAGGTTACGCAAATGTATCAGCGTTTGTACGCGACCGCGAGCAGTCCGTTCCCCTGACACGGACGTTGCAGGCCGTCGATCCATGCAAGGGGATAGGCTGCAGGAAGTATTGCCTTAGCGAATGCGCGGCCGCGTCGCGCGAGGGTGAAGATCTCCCACGCAAGCGCACCGTAGGTTCCGAACGTGTAGCGCACGTCGACTTTACTGTAGCCGGCGCCGCGAATAAGATTGCGGAGATCGCCGGGCGTGTATCCGTCACGGACGTGGTCGTGCTGATGTTCGTATTCGCCGAGATACCGCTTCTGCGGGACTGCCGGCGTATGCAGAACCAGCGCGCCACCGGAAGAGGTAGCGTCGAACAAGGAGCGCACGAAGCCCTCATCGTCTTCGACGTGCTCGAGAACGTCGACCGTAACAACCAGATCGAAGGTCCGTCCAAGCGCGCTTGGCAATGTCCTCTGCTCGAATTGCACCGTAGGGTGCGCATCGAGGCGTTCGGAGAGCTCGTTGCAATGCTCGATAAGATCGTCTTCGATATCTACGCCGAGTATTTGTGCGCTCGGCCAACGGCGGTGGAGCTGAAACGACAGCTGCCCCCGGCCGCATCCCGCATCGAGGATTGAGGCGGGAGACGGCAGCTGCCGAAGCGCGTCGGTTACGGCGTTGGAACGCACGCGCGCCCCAATATCGTAGGTGCCGAGCACTCGGTGCGCCAGCCGTCGCGCGGTCGTTTGAGCGACGACGTGCTGCTCCCATCCATACGAAATCATGCGTGGATAATAGCATTAGCCCGAGCGCGGGCCGGAGAACCGGTTGGCCTGAGCAGATTGGCCTATGCGGTGCGCGCTCGCGAGCCGGCGCCTACATGTCTGTGGCCGAAGCGAAGAGCAGACCATAACCGCTCGAGATCTTCGCGGTCAAAAAATCGCAACCCGGCGATTGCTACCGCGAACACGATGATATACGCGCTCACGAGCACTGCGACCTGAGCGAGCGCGTGCAAGCGGCCCATGTGCGGATACCATGGCATCAGTCGAGACAGGAGAACGTCAACGAGGACGCCGCCAAAGGTCGCCACGCAGAGCTTCCAGATCCACGACAACAGGCCGTCGCGCAGCGAGATCTTCTGGGTGTGATGGAAGAGCCACGTGAAGTAGATTTGCCCGGCGATCGCTCCGGCAAGCATTCCCCCGGCAACGCCGTAGAGGCCAAGCCAGCGAACGAGTGCGAGCGTCGTACCGATGTTGCAGATCGCGAACACAATGCCATAGTAGGTTTCGTACTGTGGCTTTCCAACGGCGCGGAGAAGTGTCGTTCCGACGATCGAGAGATTTCCGACGAAGTAGCTGGCTGCGAGCAAGATCGCGACGACCGCAGCCGGCGCGAAGCCGGGCCCCATCCAAAAACTCATAAAAGGAAACGCACAGCCTGCGATCGGACCGAGAAGCAGGCCGGTGCCAAGCATGAAAAGGCGCGTCGCCTGACCGTAGACGTGCGCCATGCGGTCGTTGCCGCCCGCGGCGTCGAGCGACGACATTGCGGGAAGCAACGCATTGCTGAAATTCATCGGTAAGCTTCGGCTCGATCGCGTGAGCCGCGTCGCGACGTCGTAGAACGAAACGCTTGTAACCGAGACGAGAGCTCCAACCAGAAACCGGCCGATCTCATTGTTGATCGTGCTGCAAATATTGCTGATCTGGATCCAGCCACCCATGCGGAATTGATAGCGAAGGACGCTCGGCTCGATAGCGAACGGATTGCAGAAGAGCGGTCCAAATTCTCGCCTCGCCTGCACGTATGTGATGACCGTTTGCACCGTAAGCCGCGCGAAGGTTCCGAAGATTAGGGCGTCGATGGCTAGGTGCAAGCGAAGCAACACCAGAGACACGCAATAGAACGCTACGCTGCTCCAGAACGCCGCAATCGAAAACTTGCGCATCGATCCGAAACCGATGAGCGCTTGCCCAAAGACGTTGAAAGCATTCGAGAGCACCGCATAGAGCGCGATGGCAATCAGGAGTCGAGGCGCTTGTGCTGCAACGGCGGGATCGATGCGAAAAAGTGAGTCTATATGATTCGCGCTCAGTGCCACGAGCGGGACCAGGACGGCGCCCAACAGCAAGTAGACCAGCAAACCGAGTGTCACGACCTGGCGCACGCGCGCATGCTCGTCGCGCGTATAATACTCCGCTATGGACTTCACGAATGTCGCGCCGAGCCCAAAGTCGGTCAGCGTGAAGTAGATCGCGATCGAACTATAAAGCGCCCATAAGCCGTATGCATGCAGCCCGAGTGAAGCGACGATGAACGGCGTGCAGACGATCCCCAAGGCGAGCGCGCCCAGGTTCGTGCAGAGGGATGCTACGCCGTTGATAGCGGCTTCCCAGGTTCGTGACTTCGACACGTTCCAAGAATACGAGACACGCAAACGCGCGCACTTGAGCCGTTTGGCACACGAATGTGTAGTCCAAACAGCGCTTTTACGATCTACAAGCAAGCGTAACCCCGATAAAGGTGTGCTCACACGCGACGACAAGAAGCCACGAGGAGCGTGAAAACATGGGGTGTGAACGATTCTTTGCTGTTGTCTTTGTGAGCGCGCTGATCGCGGGCTGTTCGGGAGCGGGCGGTGTCACCGGCGGTGGCGGCGGGATGGCACAAGCCGTTCCTACGACGCAAGCCACGAGCGCTTCGCCAACGAGCGAGAGCACGACGAGTTCTTCGAGCGTCGCTCTTGGCGGTTACACCGGCGTCGATACAACGTACCGAAGGCATCAGAGTGGCGACGTGTACGAATACAGCGAAGCCGTCGCGCTAACGTATTCGCAATCCGTGCAGGATGATTTCGCCTATACAATCGCCGGCAACGACGGGAGCACGCCACCGAGCAGCCTGTACTGGCTTGCATTGGGGAAGACGGCTGCAATCGAGGTCCGCAAAACCCCCGGCGTCGTGTATACGATCCACGTGACGAAACCGTTTGCGTACACGGCTACGTTTACGACGGACGCCAAGCCCGCGGTACCGAATCCGGCGGTCTCGACGTTGAATGAGCCCTATCGATACGGCGTCCTCGCGGAGCCGTTCCCGGGATCGCTTGGAAGCATGACGTGCTCCAGCGCCAGCGGCTTGAGCGGAACGTGCGCGCTTGCAGCGGTGTCGTCGCAACAGGCTCAATGGCTTTGCGAGGCTCACGTGCGCTTCGTGCGGATCGAGTACGTCGCGGGCCAAATACTAGACGACAACACGTCGTTCTATGCCGAGCCCAACTTCTTGCCGGAGGACACGATCATGGATCAGCTGGCGAAGTGCGGTATCACCGAGCTTCCCGCGATCCTCCAATATGCGGCCGGCAACGTGATGACCGACAACAAGAGCGCGAGCCTTCCAATGCAGTTTTCGTCGTCGAGCGACGCAAGCGACACGAAGAAGA
>JASHZC010000315.1 GCA_030042755.1 Vulcanimicrobiota bacterium
CCTTGCAGCGCGATCGGATTGAGCGACGCGATCGCGATCACGATAAGGCCGAGATGCGACAACGAGGAGTAGGCAACGATACGCTTTGCATCGGTTTGCGTCAATGCGACACATGCGCCGTAAAGAAGCGAGATGACACCTAGTACGACCAGGAGCGGCGCCGATGCGCGCAGATAATCGGGCATAAAGGCCGCGCCGATAACGATCAGCCCGTAGAGACCGGCCTTGGATTGCACGGCGCTGACAACGGCGACCATCGGCGAGGGCGTATCGGCATAGGTCAACGGCATCCACGTGTGCAGCGGCCAAACCGGCGTCTTCACCAAGAACGCAAAGGCGAATCCGGCGAAGATCCAGGGAACCCATGAGCCGATGAGATGAACGTCGCTCCTTCCGATCACGTCCGTCGAGCCATAGAGCACACCGAACGCCGCGGTTGCCAGCAGCAGCGTAAGACCGCCGGCGAAATTGTAGAGAAAATACCGCCATGCCGTCGCGTGGTGCGCTCCCCAACCGATGAGCGTGAAGAACACCGGCAGCAGCATGAGATCCCAAAACAGCGCGAAAACGAGCAAATCGCGCGCGAGGAAGAGCCCCATCATCGTGCCTTCGAGCAGCAGCATCTGCGCGATGAACTCGCGCTGGCGACCCACGTTGCTCGCAAGGACGGCACAGAACGTGCAGAGCGCAAGCAGCAGCACCAACCAAAACGAGATGCCAGTCATGCCGAAGTGGAACGAGGATTCAAACGGACGCGAGAGCCAGCGATAGCTCTCCTGAGCACCTTGATACTTCAGCGCTCCAAGGAACGTCAGCGCAGCTATTCCAGCGCCGACGGCCTTCGTCACATTCGGATGTTCTCCGCGAATGACGAGCATGCCCAAGCCGAAGACGATCGGCAAGAGGATCAGCAGATCGATCATTAGCGGATCCCTCCCGCAACCACCGCGTAGTAAACGACGAAACACGCTGCGCCGAGAACCAAAATCAGCGCGTACGCGCGCAAAAGGCCGGTTTGGAACGAGCGTACGAGGGTCCCAAGCCATTGCGCCGAGATCACCGATTCGCGGACGGCTCCGTCGATGACGTGCGGATCGACATAGCGGCCAAAGACCGTGCCGAACCACTGCGACGTACGAACGAAGACGGCGTCGAGTGCGGCATCGAAATAGAACGCGTTGCGAAGAACCGCCGGCATGCGCGTCGATTCGACCCGCAAGCGTTCTACGGCACCATCTTGAGCCGGCTGCGTCGCGTATCGCACGTAGGCAATCGCGATGCCGACGAGAACGGCAGCAAACGTTATCAGGCCGGTGAGGGCTTCACCGATCGGCGCGACCGCCAGCGCCGGATGGGGAAACTGTTCGGCAAAGAAGCGCGACCATGCCGAGTTTTCGCCGCCAAACATCAGCCAGCCGATAAGGACGGTGAACGGAATCAAGATCGCCACCGGGACGATCATGAACCACTCGGCATTCGGATCGTGAGCCGATGCTTCATGAGGTTCCGCCGCGGCATGCGGCGTTCCGGCCAGCTCGGGATGGCGAATACCCAAATCGGACGGATCGACGTCACCGCGATACGCACCGAGGAACGTAACGAAAAGCAAGCGACACATATAATATGCCGTGATACCCGCCGTCACGATGCCGAGCGCATACAGCCACGGATATCCGTGCTCGAGCATTCCGTAGATGACCAGGTCTTTACTGAAGAAGCCGCTACCCACGAACGGAATTCCGGCGATCGCAATAACGCCGGTGAGCATCGCGACGAACGCGAACGGCAACCTTTTGACCAGCCCACCCATACGCCGCACGTCCTGTTCGTCGTGCAACGCGTGAATGATGATGCCCGATCCCAAGAAGAGCTGCGCCTTGAAGAATGCATGCGTGAAGAAGTGCGCGACTCCACCTTCGTATGCGCCGACTCCGACACCCATGATCATGTAGCCGATCTGCGACATCGTCGAGTACGCGAGTATTCGTTTGATGTCCCACTGAGCGCAGCCCAGGATCGCGCCGAGCAGCGCGGTGATGCCGCCGATCGTTCCGACGAGCACCTGCGCGTCGCTATTCTGACTCCACAGCGGCGCACAGCGCGCGATCAGATACACGCCGGCCGTTACCATCGTTGCGGCGTGTATCAGCGCAGAGACCGGCGTTGGGCCCTCCATCGCGTCCGGCAGCCAGGTGTGCAGCGGAACCTGCGCCGACTTCGCCGCAGCGCCGATGAACAGGGTCAAACAAATAACGAAGAGCAACGGCGTGCTGTACGAAGACGCGTGCGCAAACGCATCTGCGAACGAGGTCGAGTGCACCGCCGAAAAGATCGCGAAGATTGCGAACATGATACCGACGTCGCCGGCTACGTTCAAAACGAACGCTTTGCGCGCGGCCGCTACCGCCGATGGCTTGAAGAACCAGAAGCCGATCAAGAAGTATGACGCCAAACCGACGAGCCCCCAGCCAACGAGCAAACCGACGAAGTTGTCGGAGAGCACCAGCGTAAGCATCGCAAAAACGAAGAAGTTCATGTAGGCGAAGAATCGAGCGAAGGCTTCGTCTCCATCCATGTAGCCGATGGAGTAGACGTGAATCAGGAAGCCGACGCCGGTGATGATCAGCGCCCATATGAGCGAGAGCGGATCCAAAAGCAGCCCGAAATCGAAGCCGGGAAGCCAGCTGAATAGCGTTTGATGAGCGCCGATGAGATCGACGCCGCCGGTGTCGATCTTCTGCGTTCCCGTCGTCCAAAGAAAGAGCGTCGCGACGAACGACGCGCCGATTGCGGCCGATCCAAGCGGACCTGCCAGACGACGAAGCTGCGGTCCAAACGCCCAGTTCGCAATTGCACCCGCAAGCGGCAGGAGCCAGAGCGCGATTAGCGTCGGATAGGATCCGTCGACACCCATCACGTGGTGCACCATCGTGCGCGATTACCCTTTCATCAGCGCGACGTCGTCGACGTCGACGTGGGCGGCGGTGCGGAATACGGCAACAACGATCGCCAGCGCTATGGCAGCCTCGGAGGCCGCCACCGTTATTACCAAAAAGGCAAAGACGTGACCGGCATTGTGCAGCCACGCGCGCGCGAACGCAACGAAGAGCAGGTTTGCCGCGTTGAACATCAATTCGATCGACATCAGCATGATGAGCGGATTGCGGCGAACGAGTACGCCCGCGACACCGATAAAGAAAATTACCGACGAGAGCGCCACATAGTTCGCGATCGGAACGGTCATTGCGTTCACCGATCTCCCTCCCGGAGAATCGCCTCACGCATCTCGCGGCGCACTTCTTCGGCCCGGCGCTTCGTCGGTTCTGACGCGGGCTGGTCTCCGGCGAGTAAAATCACCCCGATCACGGCGACGAGCAGGATCAGCGCAGTAATTTCGAACGCCAACAGGTTGGTGGTAAAAAGCGCTTTCCCGAAATCGGCGACCGATCCGAAGACGTCGGCAGTGCCTGGGGGACCGAACGTCGAGCCGCTGGGAGAGCTGACCGGCGTCGTGATGGTCGTGCGGGCGAGCGCCCACGTGAGGGATCCCAGGGTAACGAGCACGAGTACGATCGTCGGATAGACGATGTGCGGAACGCGATTCGGCCCGACCGAGAACGGCGCAACTCCGCTGGAAAGCAGCGCGATGACGAAGAGAAACAGCATCAGGATCGCGCCCGAATAGACGATCACTTGCATGACCGCCAAGAACTCTGCATTCAGCGTGAGATACATCGCCGCAAGCGCGGCAAAATTCAGCAGCAGCGCAACGACACTGTACACGGGTCTTTTTGCCGTGATGCACCACGCGGCGGAAGCCAGCAGCACGATCGCCAAAGCCCAAAAGAGGATCACTTCATCTCACCCGAACCCATTCGTGTCACGCTGATCCTGTGGAAGGGCGGTTAGACCTTGGCGCTCGGTTTTCAGAATCTGTCCGCGATAGGTTGCGTCGTATCCCTGCGCAATGTCGACGGTCGATTTCAGATCGGCAACGCGGCCGAGATCGGAAGGAATACCGTTCGGACGCTCGTCGGGCGCCGTGCCGACGCCGGCCTCGGGCGGCACGAGCAGACGGTCTTTCGCGTAGATGAACGCGCCGCGGCGATAATCCGACATTTCGAAGCGCGGCGTGAGAACGATCGCGTCGGTGGGACACGCCTCCTCGCACATTCCGCAGAAGATGCAGCGCAATTCGTCGATTTCGTAGCGCGCAGCGTGGCGTTCGCCCGGCGACCGGCGATCTTCCGGCGTGTTTTCCGCACCGATCACGGTGATCGCGTTCGCCGGACATGCGCTCGAGCATAGCTCGCAGCCGATGCAGCGCTCCTTGCCATCGGCGTAACGGCGTAATTCGTGCAGACCGTGGAATCGCGGCGCGTGCTGCTTTTTCACCGAAGGGTATTCTATCGTCGGGCGCTTGGCAAACATGAATTTGAAGGTGATGCCAAGGCCTTTGAGGATCGCACCGACGTTGTATAACTGTTTTCGCATCTCAGCCTTTGAATGCCACCACGATCGCCGTGACGACGAGATTGAGCGTGGCGATCGGCAACAATACTTTCCACCCGAACGCCATTAGGCGATCGTAGCGGAAGCGAGGCAGCGTCGCTCGCAACCACATGTAGAAGAACATGAACGCCGCCACCTTTATGATGAACCAGACGATTCCCGGCACTGGCAGCCCGCCAAGGCCGAACGGTGCGTTCCATCCACCCAGGAATAACAGCGACGCGATGCACGATACGGTCAGCATGTTCACGTACTCGGCGATGAAGAACAGTCCAAAGCGCAGACCCGAATACTCGGTGTGAAAACCCGCCACGAGTTCGGTCTCGGCCTCGACCAAGTCGAACGGTACGCGATTCGTTTCCGCAACCGCCGTGATTACGTAGATCAGAAAGCCGACGAGCTGCGGACCGATGAACCACCACTTTGCCTGAGCGTTGACGATTCCGTCGAGCGAGGTCGTTCCCGCCATGATCAACACGCCGATGAACGAGAGCGACATCCCAAGTTCGTAGCTGATCATTTGCGCCGTCGAGCGTACGCTGCCGAGCAACGGATATTTCGAACCCGACGCCCAGCCGCCCAGCGTAATGCCGTACACGCCAACCGACGTGATCGCGAGCAAGAACAGGATGCCGGCGTTGACGTTTCCGATCGCCCACGTTCCCGACGAACCCGCTCCGAACGGAATGACCGCGTACACGGAAAACGCGGTGAGCAGAGAGATAAAGGGCGCGAGCCGATAGATGAGCGGGTCGGCCGACTTCGGCGTGAGGTCTTCCTTTAAGATCAGTTTCGCGGCGTCGGCTGCGGGCTGCAGCATCCCCCACGGCCCGACGCGATTGGGACCGGGGCGCAACTGCATCCACCCGAGCACCTTTCGCTCGGCGAGCATCGCGTACGCGAACGTCGTTACGACGACGAAGAGCAAGATCGCCGATTTGATCAGGATCACGAGCCAATCGGGTATGGCTGCTACTGCGCCCATGCACCCACCATCTCACGGCGAAGAGGGGCAATACGCTCGTCGTGGGCGGCGGTTCCGCCGCCGTCCCAAAGCGTCCTTGATCCGAGCGCGGAAGCAAAATCTCGCTTGCTCGCCGCGGCGCTCTGGTATCGCGCGTCGCCGAACGTTCCGACGAACGCATCGCGCGACCGTGAAATCACGGCTCCATCGAGTTCTTCGATCGTTGGCAGCGACAGATCGAATTGCTGCGCAAGACCAATGAGCATTTCAAGATCGGAAAGCGGACCGACCGGCGATTCGAGCGATGCATTGACCGGTAAGAGGTCACCCGCCAGGTTCGTCGTCGTACCGGTCTTCTCGAACGCGCCCTTCGCGGGCAGAACGAGCGTCGCGAGCTGCGCGCTTTCCGTGAGAAACAGGTCGCTCACCATCGCGAATTTCACCGCTTCAAGCGCTTCGCGCGCGGCATTGGAGTCGACCGCGTTGCGCGCCGGGTTTACGCCGAAAAGTGAGAGCGCCGATAGCGTCCCGTTTCGCGCGGCCTCAAACATTGCCGCCGCGTCGAGACTGCCGTCAACGGGAAGCACGCCCATCGATTCGGCGCCGCGCGCATTTGCTTGTTCGCTCGCGATGTAGGTCGCGGTTTCGAATCCCGACGACGCGTCGGCGAGCGATTGACCGAGCTCGAGGTCGACGCCATCCCAGAGGATCGCGACGCGCGCGCCGCTGCGGACTTGCGCAAGCGCCTTGCGCGCATCGCCATCCTCAACGTGAACCAGCTGCGCGCCGCTGCGCAGAGCCTTGATCGCACGCAGCCATAACACCGGTGCGAGTTCCGAAGGTGACTGACCGGCGACCACGATTGCATTCGCGCGCTCGAGCGTCGCATAATCGCCGCCACCTTTTCCGGGCGACGCTTGCTGTTGGCGGCCGCCACGCCAGTCGACGTTACGCACGCCGATCGCGCGAAACACGTGCTGCAGCAAATATGCCTCTTCGTTGAGCAAACGGCCGCCACCAATAACGCCCGCGCTCGTGGTCGCTAGGGCATCCTTGATTGCTCGCGCCCAGATCGCGAACGCGTCATCCCAACCGATCTGCACGAACGTTCCGTCGCGCTTGTAGAGCGGCTGCGTAATGCGATCCGGAGACGAGTAGAATCCAATGTTGTACCGCCCGCGATCGCAGAGCCAGCCGTCCGATTGGCGATCGTCGTTCTCCACCGACATCGTGCGAAGCACGTTGCCATATCGCACGTCGGCAAATTGCTGACAGCCGACCGCACACTGCGTGCACGTGGTCTGCGTCCGATTCAAATCCCATGGCCGGGACTTGAAACGATACGTCTTCGACGTCAGCGCGCCAACCGGGCACAGTTCGGTAACGTTTCCGGTGAAGTGATGCCGGTATGGATCGCCCGTTGCGGTCGCGATGATGTCGTTGTGGCCGCGGTCCTTAACTACCAATTGACGCTCGTCGGCGATGATGTCGTCGAAGCGCACGCAGCGCTGACACACGACGCAACGTTCCTCGTCGAGCACGATCGTTGGGCCGAGGTCCACGCCCTTCGGCTTCGAAAGTTTTGGATCCGCGAGGTCGGAGCTTCCACGCCCGTAGGCCATCGCGTAATCTTGCAGATCGCACTCGCCGCCTTTGTCGCAAATCGGACAATCGAGCGGGTGATTCAAAAGCAAAAGCTCGAGCACCGCCCCTCGGCCGGCGTCGGCTTTTTCGCTTCGCGTGCGAACCACCATCCCGTCTGTAACCTGCGTGTTGCACGCGATTTGCAGTTTCGGCGTGCCTTCGATTTCGACCAAACACACGCGACACAAACCCGCCGGTCCAAGTTTGGTGTGATAGCAGTAGACGGGAATCTCTTGTTTGATCTGCTTCGCGGCTTCCACCAATAGCGTGCCCCTTGGCACTTCGAGCGGAACGCCGTCGATCGTGAGTTTGACCAGGTCGCTCATGCTTTTACTACCACGACGTTCGCTCGCGAAGACGCTCGTTGCGAAACCCCATGTTTC
>JASHZC010000316.1 GCA_030042755.1 Vulcanimicrobiota bacterium
GAAAAGACACGGTCGACAGCGCGAAAGCGCCGTAACTCAACCATCGAACGCGTGTCGACGAGAGAGACCGTGCCGTCGTTCACGTTCGCGACATAGACGCGGTTGCGTGCCGAGTCGATGGCGAGTCCCTCTGCCGTCAGTCCCAAAACGCGCGTCGTCACGGCGCCGCTCGTGGTTATGCGTGTAAGCGCGCCGGCGCCATCGATGTCGCGATTCGTGAGGAAGAGCGATCCGTCGCGTGGATCGAAGGCGAGTTCATCGACAAACGGCACGCGCTCGTAGTGTTGGACGCTCCACGGGTCGAGCGATGCGATCGTCGCCGTCGTTCCGTCGGTGGCTGCGCTCGCTAGTCGTCCTTGGTAATCGATTGCCACGTCGCCCGGCGCGCCCCCGATCCCGAGTGCGGCAAAGGAGTGATAGGGCGCGCTCGCTTCGTGCAAGATGATTCCGTCGTCGTAGCTTGCAACGGCGATGAACGGTAACCGTGGATCGGGGGTCGGAGCGACGGTGAACGTGTGCATGGCAAGTCCGTGCGCGCTCGACGCGATGACCGTGTCGCTCGAACCCTCGCCGACTTCGTAGCGATCGCCATCGATCTTCCCATCGCCGCTAACGAAGTAGCGCAACCGACCGTCGAATCCGTTGATGCGCAGCGGGATCGTGCTGCCGGGAAGATAGGCCAAATCCGCGACCTCGAACGAGCCCGTCGCGAGCCGCGGAATAGGCTGGCTTGGAACTGCCGCGCAAAGCGTCACGAGTGCGGCGAGGGCGACCCATCGTTTCAATGCGCTTGAAAGTACCCGTAGAGGCCCGTTACCACGCCGATGAGGCTCAGCGTAGCGCCGATCCAGAGCATGGGGCGCGCACCGGTAAGCGCGGCGATCGACGCGAATACGATGGAGATTTCGAACAGCGTCGTCGCGATTTCGAGTGTTTCGAACGATCGGAGCAGCCCGGCGGCGCGATCGTCTTCACGTTCGGCTTGCTTCTCGAGATCTTTCGCATGCTGGTACACGCCTAGCGTTGCGCGTTGTTCCTTGTCAAGGCTCTCTCGCAGGGCCTTGACCTGGGCTGCCTGCGACGGCGTTTTCTCCGAAATCAAACCTTGATACATCGTGATCTTGATTTGTTGGGTTTGGTAATACTGAAATTGGTCGGTGGCTTTCGCCGTCGTCAGCACCTCTTGATTCCACTGCGCAAGCGCTTGAATCGAACGATGATGCGAGAAGAGCGTTCCAAGCGCCGCGAGAACGGCGATGATCGCGCTAAAAACCGGAACGAGGCGATCGTGTCCGCCATCGTCGTGCGGCGCGAGATGACTCACGAAAGAGCGTTTTCAGGACGCGCAATCGACTGCACGCGCCCGATTCCGTCAGCCACATCCGTTCCCGGAGCGACGAGCGTTTGCTCGGTGCGGCGCAGGTCTAGCGCGAAACTCGCAATGACGAAGCCGTCGAAGGTACCTGCGACGATCGTTCCGTCGGGATCGATTGCGTACGCGCGCTGCGTTGCGCGATCGAACACGATGACGTACATTCGCAGCTCCGCAGCGCGCGCGCGTGCCACGCGTTCGAGCCATGGGTGCGTCGACGTCGCATCGAGGACGATCGCACGGTAACCTGCGAGGCGGTACTCAATCAAGAAACCGGGATCGAATACATCCCCGGCGTCGACACGCGCGATGGGGACGCCCTGCCGTTCGAGTTGCGCGATGCCGTCCGGCTCAGGCGAGAGTGCCACGTTTGCTTCGAGAATTCGCAGACGCTCGTCGATATCGTTCGGCAGTGCTCGCGATGAGATCGCGACGCGCACCGTGCCGGCACCGGCAGCTCGAGGCTCCGTCGGAACGGGAAGCGTGACGCGATATGGTTTGGGCGCCCCGATCTCGATGCGTGCGCTCACAATTTCCTCGTCCAACTGAGATGCGAGCGCGCGTGTTTCGCCCAGTGCGTCGACGATTTGAGACTTGCCGCAGTACGCGACCATACCCATTTCGACGCCGCATTTGTTTGCCGCAACGAACGGCGTTCCGTTTTCGAACGCGCGAACGCTCGCAAGCAGATCGGCCTGTAGATTCTCGAGCATAGCCGGATTACGACCCGAAGTCACCCACGCCGTCGGCATAACCAGCAACTCTGCGCCGCGGTCGACCAGGGCGCGCGCGATGCCTGGCATGCGTCCGTCGGCGCAAATCAAGACGCCAAGCTTTCCGAGGGACGTGGAAATCGGTTCGATTCTGGTTCCTGGAGCAAACCATTGGCGATCGAAATGCCAAAGAAAAATCTTTTCCGCCGAGCCGGCAATCGCGCCGTCGCGATCGATCACGAGCGCGCCGTTGTGCAGCTCCCCATCGCGAAACATCGCGATGCCGGCGACGATCGCACACGAGCTTTCCCGCGCGACTCGTTGCAACTCGGCGGTGACAGTAGCAAGCGAGCGTTCGTCCACTGCCGAGTCGCCAAGCACGTACGCGGGAAACGTACCCTCGGGCAAAACGAGCAGATCGTGCTGGCGAGCGCTGCGTTCTATGCGCTGGACGACCGATACGTATAACGTATCGAAGTCGCGGCGGTCATGGGCGCGCAACTGCAGCGCGCCGAGACGAAGCGTTCGTGGCACGGGTGGTCAGTTCTACGCGGGAGCCATAGGTGGCCTTGCGAATACTCGGGCAACGATTTTCGTCAAGCCGCTTATCGTAAGCCGCTTCTAGGGAGAAACAGCCTTCGTGAAACGCAATTTATTCTTTATCTCTGCCGCACTCGTAACGGTCGTCGGCTTGCTGGCCGCGGCACCGACGCCCAAGCCGGCAGCGAAAACGACGGCGAAGACGAGTTCGAAAGATCCATGCGCGAGCAAGGCCAGCAAATGGGCCCGGTCCGAGTGCGAGTCGTACAATCACTCGGCGCCCGGAGACGAGTACTTCGGAAAAATGAAGATGAGCTACCTCGGGATCAACAACACCTTCCACGACGAATCCATTCGAGCGGGCGATTATACGACCGATCCGGGCATCATTTCCAAGGTCAGCTTTGCCGACGATGCGCTCACGGCGTGGTCGAAGCGCTATCCCAACGATCCGCAGCTCGCGCGCAGCTATTATCTTGCGATCGGAATGTATTCGAAAATCTACACGAGACCCGCGCAAGAGAAGGCCTGGTCGTACATTCACATTCTGACGGGCCGCTTCTCGACGACGTATTTTGGCAAGCTCGAGAGGACAGCGCTTGCGCGCGGATTCACCGAACATTACTTCGCCGATCCGACCATTTGCCCGACGCCGCTGCCGAGCGGCGTGATGCCCGAGACGACGCCTGCCGCAACCGAGACGCCGGCTCCGAAGCCGGGAGAGCCGAAGGTCGACGTTATAACGCCGCCGTGCGTTCAGCCGTCGCCTGCATCGTCGTCATAGGAAACCATACACGGCTCGCAGTTATATGTAAAAAGAAGAAGAGCCTCCGGTTTTCCCGGAGGCTCTTCCTCTTGCAATCCGCTCGAGCGGAACGATCTAGAATTTCAGACCCAGACCGATATATGGTCCGAAATTCGTCGCGTTGCCCGGTGCGTTCAGCTTGTTCCGCAGCGATTCGCCGAGGATTCCGCCTTCGATGAAGAGCGGGCTACCCTGGAATGCATAGGCCAAGCCAATTTGCGATTTCAGGATGTTGTACGACAGCTGATACATCGTACCGGTAGGATCCGTGAAGTTCCCCTTCACGTTCGGGTAGTAATAGATGCTCCCGTACCACGAGAACGGATGGTCGAGATCCGGTAGCTTCGATAGGCCGAAGCCCACGTTCGAGATGTGCGGATATCCGGTATTGTTCGAGCGCCAGAGATATCCGACGCCGACGTAGATACGCGGATTTGCGACTCGGATACCGACGTGCGCATCGAAGTCGTAGCTACGAACCTCGAATGCAGGAACTACGGTGGAGCCGAGACCGCCGATGGTCGTAACGTAGCAGTCCGGTGTCGGCGTCGTCGTGCCGCCCGCACACGTGTGCGGGTAATTGAGCGCGACGTAATCGCCTTCGACCATCCATGGCAGGCTGAAGAGATCGAACTCCGCAGCACCGTGGATCTGGTATGGGAACCCGTTGCCGTTGTGCCCGTTCGTGGTGTTGCCCGGGCTAAACTCGTCGTACACCTTTGGTGAAATGATGTAATCACCGGCGATGTACAGGTCGTGATACGGCGTGGGAGCCGCAGTCGGAGTCGGCGTTGGGGCCGGCGTTGCCGGTGGCGGCGGCGGTGGTGGAGCGGGCGTCGGCGGCGGCGTCGGCGGAATGTAACGCACGACGACGACGCGTTGATCGGGCACCCACTGCACGTATGCGCCCATGCCTTCCGAAATGACACGAACCGGCACGACCACGTGGCCTTGATAGATTTCCGGCGGCACGTCAAGTGGACGCGACTCGCCGTTGATCACGACTTCCGGTTTACCAACCGTGACTTTTACGTCGGCGCCAGGCTTGCTGACGTCGACCGTTTTGCTTCCCGGATCGTAAGAAACGGTCGCGCCCATCTGTTCGAACATCGAGCGCAGCGGAATGAGTATCGTCCCGCCGCGGACGAGCGCGGCAAGAACGCGGCCTTGCTTCAGCTTATCCGGCTTGGCGTAAACATGGTGATCGTTATAGAGGATGGGTATTTGCCCCGACGGCGGGGAACCGAAATTCGCCGGCGGAGCAGCGGTCGATCCTTGGTCCTGCGCGATCGCGTTGGGTCCAATGTTGCCATGCGATGCGGAGGGCTGGGCGGCGGCCGCGTTAAGTCCAAGTCCGGCTGCAATCAGCGCGGCGAGGACTCCGGTGCTCAGTCGCTTCAATGTTTCCTCCTAAGATATCGTGTACGAGGATATCGAGTAACGAAACGATGATTTGAATCAGGGCCGCGTTGCTGCGGATAAGGGCCATGTCGCCGGATCGGCCATGTCGCCGGATCGGGGCAAACGCTTTGCTCCCCGAAACAATCCTTGCGAAAACGTGTTCGGGAGGACGCACGCCCCCCCTGCACTGTGATGCAGGCTAGTGGTGAATTCTCTTACCCTAGCCGGATGCAAGCTTCTCTTCAAGCTTTGCGAGGAATTTGGAGCGTTCGATGAGGTACCGCTCGTGGGTACCCTCGGCAACAGCTTCGCGCTCGTCGAAAACTGCAACCGCGAAACTCACGCGGGGCCCGTCGAGCATCACGATCTCGACTTCCGTACGTACGATGAAACCAACCGGCACCGGTTTGTGGTGCTCTAAGTCGATGTGCGTGCCTAAGGAAACGGTGTCGGGGCCAAGGATAGGCTCGATGCACGCCAGAGCGGCGTTCTCGACCAGCTGGACCAGCATCGAGGTCGAGAGAACGTCGACACCCTTGTTCCCCGCCTTTTCGGCGGTCATCCATTCCTCGACCCGGGTTTGAAGACTATACGCGCGGCCAATATCCAGTTTCGCGCTCATGCCCGGGGAGATACGAGGAAACCGAGCGTGCTCCTCGGGAGTTTTCAGAGGAAGCAGCGTATTATCAGGGTTGCCCTGCACTCTATTGAATCAAATCGGGCCGGTCGCTCGTATCTCGCTGTGACCTGGAGTAGGGTCGAACTACCGGTAGCGATAGGGGAGTACCATGTTAAACCAGCGTGCCGTCGTCTTTGCGCTTGGCGCGGCTTTGAGCCTTAGTGCGTGCGGTCCCGCGCCGCAACAGCAAGCGCCACCACTGAGCGTCGACGTCGCAGCCGCCCAGCGTCGTAACATTGCGACGTATCTTCCGATCGACGGCCAGGTCGCGCCGCTCGAGCAGTCGACGCTGGCCTTCCAGCAGAGCGGCACGATTACGGCAATTACGGTAAATGTCGGAGACCGCGTTCGCGCAGGTCAAGTTCTCGCGAGGATCGATGACTCGCTGCTGCGCGCTCAGTTCGCACAGGCCAAGGCCCAGTACGTGCAGCAAAACGCTACGGCGCAAGGTTCGCAAGTCGGTCTGCCGGTTCAAATCGAAACCAACCAAGCGACGCTCGAGACGGCGCGTGCTGCGTTGCGCAACGCCAAACTCGTGTTCGATCAAGACACTGCGCTCTTCGCGAACGGGTACGTCTCGCAAGCGCAGCTCGAGGCCGCGCGCGCTGCTTACGTGCAAGCATTGAGCGCCTATAACACTGCGCGGGTCGGGTTGGCCAACAACGTCGTGAGCGAACAAAACACCAAGGCGGCGATCGCGGCCGCGCAAGCCGCGCAGGCGAACGCGCACACACTCGGGACGCAAGTCGCGCAAACCACGCTGTATGCGCCGTACGATGGCGTGATTACGCAGCGTTTGCTCGATCCGGGCGCCTATGCCGGTCCACAAGCACCGGTGGTCGCCATTTCGCGCGTCGACAAGCTGTGGATCAACTTTAACGTCCCCGACGTGGATCTCGTTTACGCGCGGCCCGGCACCATGCTGACGTTTTCCTCTAACTCCTTACCGGGGCGCACGTTCATCGGGCGCATCAGCTCTCTGAACGCAGTACCGACCAGCGGTACGCTCTCGTACCTCGCGCGTATCCAATTCCAGAATCCTGGAGAAGTGCTGCGCGGAGGCATGCTCGTGTCGGCGAACCTTCTACGCGCGTCGAGTGAGAACGCTATCGTGATTCCGCGTTCCGCCATCGCGCAAACGGATAAGGGAAACGTCGTGTACATCGTGGGCCCCGACAATAAAGCACAAGAGGTGCCGGTACGAATCGGCGTTCAAACCGACACCGCTTCCGAGGTGATCTCTCCGAAAGTGCAAGCCGGCACGAAGGTGATCACCACTCGTCCCGACACGCTCAAAGACGGCAGTGCCGTCGCAATCAACTCGTCCGGCGAAAGTGCTTCGACTTCCGCCAATGGGGGAACGACCTCGCAATGACCTTGCCCCGCCGTTTCATGGCGCGATCTCTCGTCACGGTAATCGCGCTCGGTTTGTGCGCGCCGATTTCGGTCGGCGCGCAATCGCAATCCGTGCAACCGATTGCCGTGCCGACACCGGCTCCGATGCCGACGACCTCGGGTACGCCAATCCCGTATCCGGCATACGGAACTCCCGCACCGGATGTTGCCGCTCAGCGCCAGCGTCCAGGCGTCCCGGTGACCGTAACGCTGCCTCAAGCGATCGACATCGCCGTCGCACAAGCGCCGTCGTTTGCATCCGATCGGGCCGCGTATCTCGCAATTTACGCCAAGTACGGTTCCGAAAAAGGCGCGCTGCTGCCCGCCGTCTCGGGCTCCGCGTCGATAACACGCGACTACGGTCCGCTCTCGGCGGGGAGTAGCGCCGCATCGCCTCAACCTTCATCGGCGCCGGTTACCACGACCGAGACGACGGTTGACGGGACGCTCACGATCACCCAGCTGATCTACGACGGCGGTCAGGTGATTGCGGGCATTCGCAGCGCGAAAGAAGCCGATATCGCGGGGCGCGACACGCTGCTGCGTCAATTGCAGACACTGGCGTTCACCGTCGCGACGAATTATTACAACCTGCTCGAAGACAATGCTACCGTTGCCTCGGATAACGCGCTCGTTCGCGAGTTCGAGATCAACGAGCAGTACATCGAAGCCGAGATTCGCACGGGTGCGGCGGCGCGTTCCGATTTGGCCGCCGCGCAATTCGAAACGGCGCAGGCGCGCGGTAACCTCGTCACCGCTCAAGGCGCTGCAATCGCCGCGCAGGCAACTTTCGCAACGTCCCTCGGGCTCGATGCCGACACCCTCATTACGCCGCAATTGTTGGAGAAGTCACCGCCACGCGCGCGCCTCCTCACCTACCCACAAGCGCTGACGGTAGCATACACGCTACGTCCGGACTTTCAGGCTGCAGAGCACACGGTAGAGTCCGACAAGGAAGGCCTTCGCTTTGCGAAGCTTGCGCGTTTCCCGACGCTCGACGCAAACGGAACCCTTGGCACGTCACGCGAGTTAGTCACGGTTCCTGCGTACGAAACCGGCTTCCAGCAGCATAGTTCGCTGGGGGCAACGCTGACGATTCCGATTTACGATCAGGGACTCACCAACTACAACGTTGCGGTGGCAGCCTCGCAGCTCGACCAGGCCAACGCCGCATTGACCACGTCAAAACTGCAAGTGCAGTCCGACGTGCGTGGTGGCTTGGCAAGCCTGATCTCGGCGCGTGCGAATCTCGTGCAGGCTCAATCCGAGGTGACGAGCGCGCAGGTTAGCCTGCAGGCGACGCAAGCGCAGTACCGAGTCGGCGCGTCTACCATCACCGCGATCGTGACGGCCGAAGCGAACCTCGCGACGGCGCAGACCGCGTACGTCCAAGCGCTGTACGGCGAGCGTCTTTCCGAAGAGAACTATAAGTACGTTCTGGGGACGAGCGACTTAAGTCTGTAGACGGTTCGGCCGGTCTATTGACCGGCCGGAGTCGAGGTCGGCGGGCGCGCGTTGTCAAAAGAGTTCGTACGATGCCCCCCAACCCTACGGTCCCGGCGGCGGTCTCCGATCCGATCAACGCCTCAATTCTCGCGGTTTCAGAAGACCGTCTGCAGGGTTTCGTGCAAGATCCGTTCGGCGAAATTGCTGCTAGAAGCGGCGTTCCTGTTGACGTCGTGCTGGAGCGCGTCACCGCGATGCTGCGAGCCGGGACGATCCGCCGTGTCCGCCAGACACTCATGTCGACCAATCTTGCTCGCGGCGCGCTGTGCGCGTGGCAAGTTCCGGAAGAACGTTTAAACGCAGCGTTTGACTTCATGGTACAAGACGACCCATTTTCGGGGCACGTCGTCATTCGCACGACGGACGTGGCAACCTCGGGTAGCACGTACCGCCTGTGGACGACGCTAAAAGTTCCACAAGGGTATTCTTTGCGTAAGCATGCCGAATTTCTGTCCGAAAAGATTGGCGCGCGATATTTTCGCCTGATGCCGGCCAAGATGGTTTTTACGCTGGGCGTCGGCCACGTCCGGCGGCGCGGTTTGGAACCGGGCGCGCGCGCCGATGTGCTTGCCGAACCGACGAACGCGGCGGTCGTCGATCTTTCCGAGCTTCAATGGCGCGTACTGACCGCGCTCAAGCGCGAATTTGCGCCGGACGAGCTCGTACGCGACATCTGGATTGCACGGGCGCGCGAAGCCGGCGTCGATCTCGAAGAGTTCGTACGCGTCGCGCGCGATTTGAATCGGCTTGGCGTCATCGGACGGTTCTCAACGTTCCTAGAACACGTGAAGGCAACGGCCAACAACGAGCGCGTCACGCGGTACAATGCGCTCTTTCACTGGGCCGTGCCGCCCGGGCGCGAAGTCGATGCCGGTCGCGAAGTTGGGCGGCACTTTGTGATCACGCACGCGTACTGGCGCGAAGGCGGCCCCGAATTCAAGAATGTGAACGTCATGGCGGTCGCACACGGCATGGAAAAAGAGCGCGTCCTCGCTCATAAGGCCGCAATCGACGAGCATCTGCGTGAATCGGGAATCGACTTTTCGTACACCAACGTATTCTGGGGCGGCCGTAGTGAAATCAAGCCGTCCGAGATCATCCCCGAGGCGTACCGGGATTTTTGCGTATCGAACGGTATCGATCCGGACTCGATGCGCGACGAAGAACACGACTAGGGAAGCTGTCCAGAGCTTCCCTAAAACGGAGGGAAGAAGTTGCGAACATGGGCTCGCGCTGCATTAGCACTCGCGCTGATAACGTCATGTGTTTCGGCCTGCACGAAAGTTGGCCCGTCGAGGGTTGATGGGCAGCACGCGTGGACCCGGCCCGGGGTGCTGCGCATCGGCGAAGCCTACGA
>JASHZC010000317.1 GCA_030042755.1 Vulcanimicrobiota bacterium
AACGACCACAACTGGTAAGGAAGGTACTGCACCCGGAACGGTGAGCCGGTGGGCATGCCGGCTTGATCTTGGTGATACCACGCCGTGTACCCGATGTCGTACCACGTGCCCCAGCGCGCGAGATTGTAGCCGATCCAAATCAATGCGATCGGCACGAGCGCTGCGCCGAGCGTTCGCACTTGCGCGCGATCGCGCAAGAGATACGCGTAGACCGGCACCACGAGAACCAAGTCGAAGCGCGAAAACATCGCGCAACCCGCCCAGATTCCGATCAGCCAGCCGCGCTGCTTCCCGGCAAGCTCGACGAGCGCCAGCAGCGTGAAGCACACGGCGCTTACGTGTGCGAGAAACCACACGTCACCGAGCATCGCGCACCACAGCAGGTCGGTTCCGCCGAGCAGAAATGCGCAGATCCAGACGTTCGTCGAGCGCGAGACACCGAAGCGTTCGCCCAACTCATACGCCGCTCCGATGCCGATCCCGCAGAGTACCATCGCCACCAGCGTCTGATTGAAAGTGCCAAAGATCGCGACCAGCGGCAACAGCAAGAACGCGGGCATCGGACCTTCGATGACGTAATACTGACCGTTGTAGGGCAGCGCGTCGATGTAGCTCCCGGGCCATGTAATCCATGTATGCCCGTGAATGAGGGCTTGCGCCAGCAACACGTAGTTGTTGTACGGCGATGAACGGCCGTGAGCGAACAGCGCGGTTATCGCAAAAGCGACGACACCGGCGACGATCGAAGGTTTGATCTTCACACGATTACCGATCTTGCACGACACGAAAGAGCGCTGTTTGCGTCGGCATTCGTTCGAGGTGATACCCGGGAACGCTTCCTTCGGGTGTTCCCGCGACGAACACGGGCCAGCGCTGGATCCAACCGGGGATGCGATCTTCTTCGTCGCCATACCACGCCGGCACCACCACGCGATCGCCCGTTTCGTGCAAGACGTAGTCGTCGTACGCAAGCACCGGCGCGATCACCCAAGTCGAGACGAGGATTGCATTGGACGGCGTAGCGTCCAGGATCTCGTGCGCGTCGCGCGTTGCCCGATCGTCGTGCGGCTGATTGAAGAAGTGCGGCTGCGAAATCGCTAAGTATAGAATGATGAGCCCGGTAACGCCCAGCACGGTTCGGCGCGCGTGCACGCCGCGTACGTCTGCAATCGCCTCCCCGGCCATCACTGCCAGCAAGGCAAAGAACGGAATGAAATAGCGGTCGACGTCGGACTCGGCAGTGAATCCGCAAGCGAAGAGCGCGCTCGGCGCGCAGGTGGCAAACGCCACGATACCGCGTCCGGCGTTGCGGCGGAACATCACGATTGCGCCGGCGGTGGCGAGGATGATTCCGGGAATGGTGAACTCCGCGATCGTCAGACCGACGAGTCGAACGACTCCCTCGTCGAAGGCGTCGCCGCTGTAGCCGAAGCGCGCGCCGTTCACGCCGACCTCTTTTCCCGTGACCAGCGTGACAAAATTGGCCGCGATCACCGGATCGTCGGTATTCCAAAACGCGCTGCCCACGACGCCATATGCCGCCGGCGGATCGAGGCGCGCGGCGTTGACGTACGCGCTGCGCAGCGGAAGATAGACGAACCACATCGCCGCGCTCGCGCACGCGATCGTTGCCGCCCTCCCCAGATCGCCAAAATTCATCTCGTGCGCGCGCGCGACGATCGCCGCAAGAATGCCGAGCAAAGCACATGCGACGACGGGATGAACCGCGACGCCCAAGCCGAATACGAGCGCGGTCGCGTAGAGGTCTTGCGGGCGGCCGCGACGATACCAGCGCAGCACGTAACGCAGGATTGCCGCATACGCAAGCGTCACGAATGCGTGCGGTTCGGCGCGCGTTGCGTGCGCCCAAACGTCGCTGCCGAGAGCGAAGAGCAACGCGGCGCACAGAGCCGCGAGCTCGTCGCCGCCCTCGTCGACAACGATTCGCGCAACGAACCACGCGGCTGCTGCCATCGCGAGCGCGCTGAGGATGCTCATGCGCCACGCGACGCTTCCCAATGGAAACGCATGCGTCCACACCCAGCCGATCAAGGTGTAGAGGGGATATCCCGGCGCGTGCGCGATGCCGAGGATATAGGGCACCGTGTCCATCTCGCCGATGTCCCAATACATGACATCGCGATACGCGCTCGCGAGATAGACCGCGAGAGGAAGTACGAACGAAAGGCTTCGCCTCAAACCGGAGGCAGCGTCGCGTGCGGCAAAGGCTTGGGCGCAGCGAACGTCGACTCGGGGAGCTCCGGCGGGAAGCGGTAGTCGCTCCACACGATGCGTTCGCGCGCCGGTTTTCCCTCGACCTGCGCGTCGATGGTCACGTACATCGGCACCCAGTATCCGTCAGCTTTTCCGTACACCAGCGTCCCGTGGCCGGTAGCCGTCGGCGACGACGTCTGAAAATCGATTTTGCGCGGGAGGTACTGTTCGCCGTCGATCGTCATACTGGTCACGACGAATCCGCCGGCCGATGCGAGCGGCGTCGTTTGGTAGACGTAGTCCACGTGTCCACCGTCGCGCACGGGGTGCAGAAAGAGCATCGTATAGGTTGCTAGGCGCGGAGCGATACGATCGATCGCGTAGCGATCTTCACGCTTATCGAACGTGACGATTTTCTTCTTGAGCGCCAGCCCGTTGACCGCGAGCGTCTCGTCGCGAACGTCGAGCCCGCTGCGATAGATCCGGTGGCGTTGCTCGATGTCGGCTGCACCCAGCTGCGAGACGACGTAGCTGAAGATCGCAGCTTTGGGCTGCTTCAGGTCGCCCATCTCGAGCTCGTAGCGTTGCAGCACGATTTGCGAATCGAGCGGCGGTGCGGGCGCCAAGCCGAGCAATGCTACGATTCCGAGCACCGCGGCGACGAGTCGAACGTTCACGCTTTATCCGGTACGCGGAGCACGGCATCGCGAATGGCGTCGAGCGCTGCCGGTGCTCCCGCAGCATTCTTGCCGCCGCCTTGCGCCTGCGCAGCCGCGCCGCCGCCCTTTCCATCGACGAGCGGCGCAGCGAGCTTGATCAAGTTCCCGGCATGAACGCCGCTCTTGACGAGATCGTCGCTAGCAGACACGAGCAGACTGACCGTGCCGTCATCAACGCCCGCAAGCGCGATAACGCCGCTGGGTAAGCGACTGCGCAGCGCGCTCGAAAGGTGGCGAATCGCTTCAGCGTTCGCCTCAGGAACGACCGCACCGACGAACGTGCGATCGCCGTTGCGCTGCGCGTGCTCGAGGTAGCTTTGCGCTTCGACGTGCGCCATGCGCGCCTTCATTTGGCCGACGGCTGTCTGCAGGTCGCGCATCTCGCGCTGCAGTTTGGACACGCGATCGGTCAGCTCTTCCGGAGTCGTCGAGAGCGTTGACGCAAGCTCGCCGACCAGCTCTTGCTGATTCACCACAAAGCGCTCCGCCGACGCTGAAACGCAGCTCTCGATGCGGCGGATACCGCTTCCGATCGAGAACTCGTTGAGAATCAGGAACATGCCGAGTTCGCCCGTCGAGTGCGCGTGAGTACCGCCGCAAAATTCAATCGACGGTCCGGCCTGCAGCACGCGCACCGATTCCCCATACTTCTCGCCGAACATCCAGATGGCACCGCTCTCCTTGGCTTCTTCGATCGGCAGCACGCGCGTGACGACCGGCGAATCGTCGCGAATCATCTCGTTAACGCGCGCGGCAACCGCACGCCGTTGTTCGGGCGTCAGCGCGCCTGACGGATTACGAAAATCGAAGCGCATGCGATCGATGCCGACCCACGAACCGGCCTGCGTCACCTCGTCGCCGAGGACGTCTTTGAGCGCGCGCTGCAGCAAGTGCGCCGATGTATGATGTCGCCGGATCTCTCGCCGCCACCAATCGTGCACCAGTGTGTGTGCGCGCACACCCGCGACCAGCTCTCCGCTCTTGACGACGCCGTGATGCGCGATCGCCTCGCCCATGTACTGCGTGTCTTCGACTTCAAAGACGGACCCGTCGTCGAGCGTGAGCCTTCCACGATCGCCGATTTGTCCGCCGCGTTCCGCATAGAACGAGGTGCTGTCAAGCAGCACGACCCCGTGTTCGCCGGCAGC
>JASHZC010000318.1 GCA_030042755.1 Vulcanimicrobiota bacterium
CGGAAGGCGCAACGTCGTAGTCCCGCACCGGATTGCTCTTCTGCAGCACGTACGTACGAGCGCAGACGGCTTGGGTTTGAAGAGCCGCCGTCGGCCACGATGAAGACATCTCGCGGGGCACGACACTGTAGAGATACTCCTCCAGCCGTACCGTATTGACGACCGAATCATCCGGTAGCCGCGTAAATGTACCGCGATACGTGCGCCCGGCAAACGTAAAACCACCTTGCGGATTAGGCGTCGCATCTCCACGCCCAAGCAAAACGCGAAGTTCCTGCGCGCGCGCCGTCGTCGCGGGGTCGAAGTCATCGCCACGTGCGGCTGCGGCTGCAGCGAAAGCAAGGGACATCGTCACGAACGCGCGGCGCGCGATCACAAGAGACGCTCTTGCGGAGTCGTGGGAATCATTCCCAGATGCGTATACGCCGCAGCGGTCGCTTTGCGGCCGCTCGCAGTGCGCACGACAAAACCCGCCTTCAGGAGATACGGCTCGACAACGTCCTCAAGCGTTTGCGCATCCTCGTTCAACGTGGCCGCGATGGCTGCAATGCCTGCCGGGCCTCCGCGATACGATTCGACCAGCGCGCGTAAGAACGCGCGATCCATGCGATCCAGGCCGAGTTCGTCGACGCCTTCGCGCCGCAACGCTTCATCGGCGACCTCATGGGTGATTTGACCGTTCGCGCGAACCTCTGCAAAATCGCGGACGCGCCGAAGCAACCGATTGGCGATCCGCGGCGTACCTCGGCTGCGTCGCGCGATCGTCTGCGCGCCTGGGACGTCAATCTGCGCGCCGAGTAGTTGCGAGGAGCGCATTACGATTCGCTCGAGTTCGGCCGCCTCGTAAAAGTCGAGGTGGTGGATGAGGCCGAAGCGATCGCGTAGCGGGGCGCTCAGCATTCCGGCGCGCGTCGTTGCGCCAATGAGCGTGAAGCGCTTGAGGGGGAGCTTGAGCGTCTTCGCATACGCGCCGCGGTCCACGACGAAATCGATTTGAAAATCTTCCATCGCAGGATACAGGAACTCTTCGATGACCCGTCCGAGACGGTGGATCTCATCGATGAAGAGGACGTCGCCTTCCTCCAGTGCGGTAAGTATGCCGACGAGATCCTTCGGTTTCTCGAGCGTAGGGCCGCCTGTCGGACGAAAATTTGCACCCATCGCTCGCGCGACCAGAGCGGCGAGCGTCGTCTTTCCCAGACCCGGCGGCCCGTAGAGCAAGATGTGCTCGAGCGGTTCGCCACGGCCGCGTGCGGCTTCGATCGCGATGCGAAGGTTTTCGACGACGCGCTGCTGTCCGACGTACTCGTCAAACGTGCGCGGACGTAGCGATGCGCCGTAGACTTCGTCTTCGAGCGACTCTTGCGGCGAAACAATCCGTTCGGACACTTGGTCGTCGCCGGTATACAACCGCTTGCGCGCATCGTCGTTCATCGAACGGCACCGGCTTTACGACGATAGATTTGCGCCAGCAGCGTCTCCGCGTCGGAAATCTTCGGCTCCGCATCGAGCGTTTCGCGTACCATTTCTTCCGCTTCGGGACGCTTGTACTGCAGTTGCAAAAGCACGGCCAACGCTTCGGCAGCGAAATCCGGCATCGCGGCCGCTGCCGTGGGCTGCGCATCCTGAATCAGGAGGAAGCGCGCGACCTTCCCCTGCAGCTTGGCAACGATATCGCGAGCCTTTTGTTGCCCAATTCCAGGGAGCTTCTTTAAGTATGCGTGGTCGCCGCGATCGATCGCGCCGGCAATGGCCGACATCGGCTGCGAAAATGCCCGCGCGGCGGTCCGAGGTCCAATCGACGCGACGCTGATGAGCGCCTCGAAAAACGCACGCTCGATCGCGTTCGTAAATCCATAATACGTGACCCGAGCGCTGTTGCCGTCGATCGACATCACGGCATAGACCTCGAGAGCCACGTGCTCTCCGAGCGTAGCGGTCACCTTTTCGGCAACGCACGGCGGCAGGAAAATCTCATATCCAAGCCCGCCGGCCTCGAGAATGACGCGATCCGCGTCCCGCTCGACGAGCGAGCCGCTAATGCGCGAGAACATGATCGCTCATATTCAGATATGCAAGTGCGATCGCGAGCGCGTCGGATACGTCGTTGGGCTTTGGTGCGGAGCGCAACTTCAGCAGTTGCGTCACCATCGCGTTGACTTGATCCTTGCTCGCGCTCCCGGACCCGACCAAAGCGCGTTTAACGTGTGCGTGACCGAGGGTGTGCACCGGTACGTTCGCTTGCGCGCTCGCCAAGCACATGACGCCGCGCGCATGCCCCATCAAAATTGCCGTCATCGGATTTCGGTACGTAGTGTACAGTTCTTCGATTACGACGACGTCGGGCGTCGTCTGCGCAAGCAGCGTACTGATTCCGGCATGCAGCTCGGCCAAACGCCGCTCGAGCGTGCGATCCGGCGGCGGGCTTACAACGCCGGCCTCGATGAGAAACACGCTGCGTCCGCGTCGCTCGATTACGCCGTATCCGGTCACGCGCAACGCGGGGTCGATGCCGAGGATCCGCATCAGGGACCCGTGCCGTTGACGATCAGCGTCACGGTCGATCCCGGCGCAAGGTCGGTGCCGGCCGTGGGATCGGTACCGACGACATTTCCACCTGCGCCCTCGCTCGTCGTGTACTGAATCTTTCCGACGCGATATCCGTAGGACGCCAGCGTGTTCTCGGCATCTTGCACGGCCTCGCCATTCGTGTCCGGCACCTCGCCGTTCACGGACAGCGTGAGCGTCACTTGCTTCCCGCCCGAGACCTGCGTCCCCGGCGGCGGGTCTTGCCCGACGATCGTTCCGTTCTGGTCCGCCTGCGTCGAGAACCGAATTGCGATCGGCAAGCCCAGAGACTGAAGCTGCTGCACCGCCGAGGTGTACTGCGTTCCGACCAGCGACGGAACCGAGACCTGCGGCGCGGTCGTATTTGCGCCCGTGCTGATCGTCGCATGAATCGTTTGTCCGCGTTGCATCGGCGTGCCCGGCGTAATATCTTGCTTATCGACGACGCCGCTGCCGACGTTCGGATCGGCGATTTGCTGCGAGGTGTCCAGTGAAATTCCAAGCTGCGCGGCTTTTGCTTGCGCATCGGAGATGCTCAGGTCGACGAGATTCGGCGCCGGAATCGTTAGGGGACCTTTCGATACCATCAGGTTGATAACCGACCCTCGTCGCACCTGCGAACCCGCATTGGGTTTCTGCGCGATGACGCTTTCGACCGGTAAGTTGTTGAAGACGTCGGCGCGTTTTACTTTGAAACCATCGTCCTGCAGCGTGCGCTGGGCATCGTTTGCATTGTATCCGCGCACGTCGGGTAGTCCGACGAGCGGCAATCCGTTGCTGATCACAAGCTCCACGACCGAATTCTTTGAAACGGTCGTGTTCGGCTTGGGATTCTGGTCGATGACGTGATTGGCCGGAACCGTGTCGCTCGCGCTCTTATAGAAGCGCGCGACGAGGCCGGCGTTGACGACGGCCGCCTCGGCTTGCGTGTCGGTCATCTTCGTATAATCGCCGACCGTAACCGTCGTAGCGATCGTGGGCAGCGAACGGCTGAACAGCGCGTATCCAAGAGCGGTCGCTGCCAGCGCAGCAACGACGAAAATAACGATCAACCGCGTCCCGACGCGCGAGCGGCGCTCTTCTTCTTCGCCGAGCGACGTGTAGGTCTGATCCGGCAACGGCGAACGCCGCGGAGGCAGGACGCTATGCAACATCTGCGTCGGCGCGTCGTCGGCAAGAGCGTACGCCGGAACGCTCGGCCGTTCGCGCGCTTCGCGCAGCGCCGTCGCGACTTCGCTGGCCGAGCGGAATCGGTTCTCCGGACGTTTCTGCAAGAGCTTGTTGACGATGGCGGCCAGCGCCGGAGAGACACCGAACTCGAGCGGATCGAGAACCGGAACCGGATCGCCGATATGTTTGAGCGCAACCGTTACCGGCGACTCGCCCGTGTACGGCAGCTGTCCGGTGAGCATTTGATAGAGCACGACGCCCACGCTGTAGAGATCCGAGCTCTCGTGCAGTTCGTGGCCCTGCGCTTGTTCGGGTGAAATGTAGTAAACGCTTCCCATCACCAAACCGGGCTTGGTCAGCGCCATCGTCTGTTGCGAAACGGCGCGCGCGATACCGAAGTCCGAAAGCTTGACGACGTCGTCTTTCGTGACGAGGATGTTCGCCGGCTTGATGTCGCGGTGAAGCAGTCCGGCACGATGAGCGTACGCAAGTCCGTTGCAGATCTGCGCCGCATAGTCGATCGCGACCGGTTCCGGCAGCGCTCCATCCGCAACGATCTCGGCGAGCGACGGCCCATCGACGAGCTCCATCACGATATAGTACGTGTCGCCCTCTCGGCCGACATCATAGGTGTTGACGATATTCGGGTGAGAGAGGCGAGCGGCCGATTCAGCTTCTTGATAGAAGCGTCGCACGAATTCGTCGTCAGCCGCGTACTGCGGGCGAAGCACCTTGATCGCAACGCGTCGACGCAGGACCGTGTCGGTTCCGCTGTAGACCGTCGCCATCCCGCCTTCGCCGAGTTTGCGATCGAGACGGTAGCGATTGTTGAACGTCTGCTGCTCGATCACGTTTGTTCTACGTTTCCCGCACCGAAGGGCATTCCTGCCTCATTCCTGCGTCGCGAGTGCGGTCTCGAGCACGTCGCGCGCAATCGGTGCTGCTACCACTGCACCGTAACCTGCGTTTTCCACGACGATTGCAACGACGTAACGCGGATGATCCGCGGGAGCGAAACACACGAACCACGAGTGCGACGCGCCGTGCGGATTGGTGGCCGTGCCTGTTTTACCGGCGACTTGCACGTTTGCAATCCGTGCGGTCGTACCCGTGCCGCGTTGCACGACGGCAATCATCATCTTCTTGACTTCTTCGGCGGTTTGCGCGGAGATCGGCGTTGCCAGCGACCCCACCGGCGTCACGCTCGCAACGCTTCCGTTGCGAACGATCTGACGGACGATGTACGGCCGCGGCATCGTTCCGTCGTTGGCAATCGTCGCGGCGATCAGCGCCATCTGCAGCGGCGTCATCAAGAGAGCGCCTTGACCGAACGCCATTTGCGCGAGCTCTCCCGGCACGACCGACGCCTTGGGCGGTACGCTGCCCGCCTCCGCCGGCAACTGGAAGTCGAGCGCTTCACCAATGCCCCAGCGCGCAAGCGAATCGTAGAATGTATCAACACCCATGCGCAGCCCGATCTGCGCGAAGTCTACATTGCTCGAAAGCGCGAACGCGCCGGTAAGGTCTTGACCGCCGGTCGCTTCGCTCTCGTTGTCGTGAAGCGTAAAGTTGCCGATCGTGAGGTAGCCCGGATCGTAAAACTGCGAATCGAGCGTGACCGTGCCGGCCTCGAGCGCAGAGGCGGCGGTAAAAATCTTGAACGTCGATCCCGGCGGATATAACCCGCTTGTCGCTCGATTCAACAACGGGCTCTCGGGATCGTCTTGCAGCTGCGGAAACTCTGCATCGTAGCTGCCGGGATCGTAACTTGGCGCGCTGGCCATCGCTAAGACCGCCCCGCTTGCCGGATCGAGAACCACGCCGGCTGCACGCGGGTAGCGCGAGAGCTGCTCCCAAAGCTCGCGCTGTATCGCGGGCACGATGGTCGTAACGACGTCCGCTCCGCGCGATTGGGCAGTGCGACCCTGAAAAGCGTCGACGATTTCTGCAAACTGCGCCGCCGGATCGCCGGTCGTGTCGGGCGGCAGCAAGGCCTCGTCGTATGCATCCTCGATGCCGCTCGTTCCGTACCGCGCCGAAACGTAGCCGACCGTTTGCGCGAGCGCTGGTCCAAATGGATACATGCGTCGCGTTCCGCGCGTTTGTGCGAGAACGCTGCCGTCGGTAGCGAGAATCTCCCCGCGTCGAGCGTCGAGCAACGCATGACGTGGATTGAACGGCTTTGCAGCGATCGATGGACCCGCTACCAGCATCAGCCATCCGGCCCGCACGGCAAGCACGACAAAGAGCACGACGAACAGCGCCCACAGTCGTCCGATCGCGCGGTTGGTCACCGTTCTCGCAAGACGCTAAACGAATCGCCCGAACGCACG
>JASHZC010000319.1 GCA_030042755.1 Vulcanimicrobiota bacterium
GAGTGGCTGCCAGACGTTACCAGCGCTCGCCGCACCTGTTCCGCTCGCGTCGTATTCAACCGTAATCAGCGAGTTCGGGGCACCCGCATCGTCGCCGGGGCCGCCCGCAGCAAGCCCGGCGATGCTCGCGTCCGTTCCGCCGACAATTGCTGCGTAGGGTGCCGTCGCGAACGTCCGATAGGCGACGAGTTGCGAACGCATGGCGAGCTGCGCTCCGCTTGCAGCGCTCGCCGTGCTCGAAATGACGAAGGCAGCGCGCGCCTCGGTTACGGCGCTATTCTCCTGGAGCATTACCGTGCAGCCGGTCTGCGGGCAACTCGCTGGACTGCTCGGCGCCGGCGACGGTGTTGCAAAGCTCGTCACGACGTTGATTTCGCATCCGCTTGTGTCGCCATAGGCGCACGTAGCAATCGGCGCAGGTAGGGCGAACGCGGAGGTCTGTGGATCGGCTGCAACCGCCTGTTCGATCGCAGCCTGCGCGCTATACGAGCCGGATACAATTGCGCTCCGTACGGCATCGGCGGCGCGCTCCCGCAGCGCTGCTTGCGCGAGCGCCGCCGCGCCGTGAGCGATGGTTTCTCCGAGCACGTCAAGGAGCGCGAGAAGAAACAACGTTCTCAGGAGCACTATTGCGGCGCCGATCCGACGAACGCAGCGGGAACGCGCGCGCCCGGCACCGGAGCGGGCGCAGCGATCGTTTCGGTAAGCGTGGCGCTCTCGGAGCCGTCCGTCTCGCTGGTTGCGGTGAGGACGAGGGTAACCGATCCGTCGTGCCCTGTCGC
Organism: Vulcanimicrobiota bacterium; assembly: GCA_030042755.1. Next base: position 783 of record JASHZC010000319.1, read on the forward strand.
GCTCGATAACGTCAGCCGAGCCTGCAAGGGCGAGGCACTCGGCAACGGTATCGCCGTGCTCAGCGATGCAGGAGCGATGCTCGCGCCTTGATACTTCATGACGTCAACGGCGACGCGCATCTCGCGCGCAACCGTGGATTCGAGCGCCGTCTGGATGGGATCGGGCCCGAAGCGGTGTGATGCCGCGATCGTCGACGCGCCGATTGCACCCGCGACGACGGCAACGATCGCAACCGCTACGATGACTTCGATGAGGCTATCGCCCCGCTCGCTCGAACGTACGCGCACGTCAGGGCGAGTGCCCACGTCGCGCGGAAAGGAGACGTGGCTGTTTCAATCGCAAAAGCGGCCGTTCGAACAGATAGGTCACGATTGTAGCTTGCACGATCGTCGCGGCAAACGCCGCAATCGTATACTGCAGTTGCCATGCCGGATCGGCGTGTGCATTGCCGGAATACGGCGGTATGTGAAAGCGAAGCATTTCACGCGCAACCATCTGATGGTAGAGATACAGGTTGTACGAAATGATCGCAAAGAAGCGTAAGAGCGGATTTACCAAAAGCGGCTGCCAGGCTCGCGGCGCTGCGAGCGATCCGATCGCGATTGCCGCGAAGCTAAACCCATAGAGCGGTCGCGTGAGGATCTGCTGTCCGACTTCCCACTGCGCTGCGTTCCGGTTATCGTACATCCCGATCAAGAGCACGCACAGGAGCGTCGTGCCGGCAAGTGCCACGAGCGGCATGGCAATCGATGGGCGCCAGGTGCGCAAGGCATGGCCGTAGCGGGTGAAGATCCACGCCGCCAGCATCCCGCATGCGAAAATGTCCAAATACCCTGGCAGATTTTCAACGAGCAACGGCATCTCGAGGTTGAAGCAACATTGTGCGGCGTGGATGCGCCACACCAGCGCGATCGCGATCATACCCGCGGCGGTGAGGAGTGGCCGGCGCGCAAAGCACCACCACAGAAACGGAAAGACAAGATAGAATTCGACTTCGATCGCCAGCGTCCACAGCACGCCGTTGATCGATCCATACGTTGACAGCCACCACGTGTGAATGAAGAGCAGATGCGTCACGACTTCTTGCCACGGCGAAGCGCCGAAGCGCTCCGTGGCCGCGTAGCCGATTGCATACGCAACCGCGATCGAGAGGACGTAGGACGGGACGATCTTGATGAACCGGCGCCAGGCAAAATGGCGCCACGACGGCTGGCGCTCTCCGGCGAGCCTCGCCCGCACGAACGGGTACGTGATGACGAATCCGCTTAGAAAGAAGAAGAGATGGACGCCGATGAAGCCGGTCTCGGGAATCCATTGCAACCACGGCGCCGGCGCGGGAAGCCATGAAATCTCCCAGATGTGGTACCAAAGCACGAGCAGCACGGCAATTCCGCGCATGCCGTCGAGCGCGCCAAGCCGTTCCTTCATCCTTTTGTTCTAAGGGGTTGACACAAAACGAGGCTTTGTATTAACATGTCGATACAATGTTGAATGAGAACCTGCTCCTCGATCGCTGGTACATAGGAATCTTTCTCGTAGGATTCGGCCTCTGGCTGTCGTTAGGTTCGCGCCGGCTTGCAGATTTGCGTAGGTGCTTCCGTCCCGAAGAGCGCTCGCCGGATCTCGACGCAGCCGTTGCGCGCAGGCAAGCCGCAGAAGCGATACCGCTTGCCGTTTGGTACGTTCCCGGGCTGTTCAACCTCGTGCTGGGAATCGCGGTACTTGCGGGTGCGTTGCGCGGTACGGTTGGATACGCCCTCGGTACGTGCGCGTTTGCGCTCTCGCTTGGCTTCGCGTATCTACGAATGCGAAATCACGGCGCACGGCGCGCCGCGGCGTTGGAGCCGCGTACGTGGACCTCGGTCGTGCCCGCGGTATGGTATCCGGCTGCAGCGATCATGGCCCTTACGCCGCTTGCGTTCGCCGACGTCCCGGGATATCTAATCGCCTCGGTGAGCGTTTGCTTCGCATCGGTTCTAACGGTCACGATCGCCGTTCTTTCAAACAACATGGCTGCGATCATGACCGGCGAGAATCCCGAGATCGAATTGCGCGTCGAGCACCGCCTGCGTTGCACGCGGGTGAAGACCCTCCTTGTCGCCGCGATGGGCATTTCGCTCGTTTTCGTAGCGATGAACTCTCCATACGTGCCGCCGACCGCGCTTCACGAAGCCGTATTCTGGTTCGTTCTGGCCGCGTGGTGCGCGTTCGCACTGCCACTCATTGTTGCATCCATCCGACTGCCCAAGTTTCGGTGACTCATGGCTGACTTTGCATACTGGTACATCACGATCGTTCTGATTGCACTCGGTGCGGGCGGCCTGGTGTTTTCCCGGTACATGAGCGATTTAAAGCTCAATTTCCGATACGAACTTCGCGATCCCGCGATCGGCGAGCGCTTGCGCGCGATTCTCGATCGGCGCCGCGTGCTGGAAGGTGTCGGAAGCCGTCCGATCCTGTTCGCCTCGATCAGCTACCTCGCTTTTGGGTTGCTCTGCGCCGCGCGCGTGGTGACGCCCGCTGTAGCCTACGCACTTGCGTGTGCCGATTCCGCAATCGTCTTGGCGCTGGTCTTCGCGCGGGTTCGCAATCGCAGCGAACGGCGAGCGGCGGCGCTAGCTCCACGACGCCAAACGAACGTGGTGCCGCCACTTGGTTATATGGGAGCATTCGTCGCTGCTGCGATCCCGTTGATGCTGATCTCCGACGTGCAGCTTCGCGTGCCTGCGATCGTCGTAGCGATCTCGTCGCTCGCGGTCTTGGCGGCAGCGTGGTGGACCGCAGGCATGGCGGCGGTCCTCGTGGGCGACGACGTCGATCTCGAAGTCTACGTCGACGAGCGGCTGCGGCGCGTGCGTGTGTGCGCGATGCTGGCGCTTTCGTACGCGATCGGTCCGGTCTTCATTGCGGTCGTCACGCCGGACGCGTTGAACTTGCCGATGTATCCGTACGCGATCGTTCTGTCGCTCGCACTCATTGCCGCATTTCTCGCGTGGTATAGCATCGACTATCTGCGCGGGCGAATGCCCAGAACTCATGACGTTTGAAAACGAACCGCTGATTGCCGTCGATCCGGGCATAGAAACGGCGCCGTATCAGCAGATTTTCGAGCAGATACGCGGGGCAATCGAACGCGGGTCGCTCGCCCCGGACGCTCCCCTTCCCACGGTGCGGCAACTGGCGGGCGACCTCGGCGTTGCGCCCAATACCGTCGCACGTGCCTATGCGGATCTTCAAGATGCGGGTTGGCTCGTCAGCGAAGGACGGCGCGGGACGCGGGTTGCCAGCAAAATCCCGGGGGCCGATCGGCGCGCCCGTTCCCATGCGTTAGCCGAAGCCGCGACCCGGTTCGTCGATTCTCTTCGTTATCGGGGCTATAGCCAGAGCGAAATCGCAGCCGAGCTCTCGCGTGTCCTCGAGAACTAGGGGCGTCCGCTTGACAGGCCCGTGGCAGGTGTGGTTGCATAGCCGCAACGTGACAACGAAGAGCTTTACCTACGCGTTTTGGTACTATTTCGCCCCGCAAGGCCGGTGGAGACTCGTACACGCATAGGAACGGAAGCGACGGCAGTCGCAGAGAACACGCGGAAAGTGCACGAACGAGTCTCCACAGAACGTGGGGACTCGTTCTTTTCTAAACCAGGGGAAGCAGGATGACAGCGGTCTATCAGGGAGTCGACGGAGCCTACTCGCAACTCGTGCTCGGACATTTTTTACGCGAGCGCGGCATCGAGATGCCAACGGTCGGCCTTCCCTCTTTCCGAGAGATGGCGACGGCGGTTGCGGGAGCGCGCGCCGACGTCGGGGTGATTCCCATCGAAAACGCCATCGTCGGTACGGTTCGCGAAGGCTACGATCTGCTCGCCGAATTCGACCTCGTTCCGGTTGCCGAGATACACTGGCGAACGGATCACCGGCTGCTCGGCGTACGCGGGGCGGAATTGCGCGACGTGCGCGAGGTTCTCGGTCATCCGCTCGTGTTGGCGGAATGCGGAACCTTCTTGGCAGGGCTCGATCACGCTCGCGCAATTCCGTGTGAGGACACGGGAGTTGCAGCTCGCGAGGTTGCCCGGGGCGGCAATCCGGCCATCGCCGCGCTCGCGTCCCCTGTTGCGGCGACGATCTACGATTTGGTCGAGTTGGCCACGCATTGCAGCGACGATCCCCGCACGTACTCGCGCTTCCTCATCGTCCGCCCTCGGCACACGTCGGCTTCAAATCCGGTGCTCGCGCTGCCCAAGGGCGAGCGGCGAAAGACGTCGCTCGTCTTTTCGGTTGAAGAACGCACCGGCTCGCTGGCAGGGGCGCTTTCTATTCTCGCCGAGCGGAAGATCAATGGCGACAAGCTCGAGTCCAAGCCGTATCTCGGCCATGGAACCGAGCGCGTCTTTTACGTCGATTTCGACGGCGACGTCGACGACGCGAACGTTTCCGACGCCATCGTCGCTTTGAAAACCGAGTGCAAAACGCTGCGCGTGCTCGGCAGCTACGACGCGCATATCGGCGATCCGATCGGTCGCAACGACGATCCGCCAAAAGCGCTGGTCGAACTCGTCCGCGAGATCGCGCATCCAACGCCGCCTCCGGCAGATACGCCGTTCCCGCGCGTTTCGCGTGCGGCTAAAGGGACGGGCACAACGCTCGAGATCGGCGGCGTGCGCGTCGGCGACGGTGAGTTCACGATCGTCGCGGGGCCGTGTTCCGTCGAGTCGCGCGAGCAAATCATCGCGACTGCCCACGCGGTCAAAGCGCGTGGGGCGCTGATGCTTCGTGGCGGCGCGTTCAAACCGCGCACGAGTCCGTACGCTTTTCAGGGGCTGGGATGGGAAGGCGTTGCGCTCCTCGCCGAAGCGAGCCGCGCGTCGGGTCTGCCGACGGTCAGCGAAGTGATGACCATCGATCAAGTGGAACGCATGGCCTCACAAATCGACGTGCTGCAAATCGGTGCACGGAACATGCAGAACTTCGACTTGCTCAAAGCTGTCGGACGCTGCGGCCGGCCCGTGTTGCTCAAGCGCGGTCTCTCGGCCACGATCGACGAGTTGCTCGCTGCCGCCGAATACATTCTCTCCGAAGGGAATCCCAACGTGATTCTCTGCGAGCGCGGCATTCGAACCTACGAGCAAGCCACGCGCAACACACTCGATCTTTCGGCCGTGCCGGTGCTGCGCGAGCGATCGCACCTACCGGTATTCGTCGACCCAAGCCATGGCGTCGGCGTACGCCGCTGGGTACGGCCGCTCTGCCGCGCGGCCAAGGCGGTCGGCGCGCACGGTCTGCTGATCGAGGTGCATCCGAATCCGCCCGAAGCCAAGAGCGACAAGGATCAAGCGCTGACATTCGACGACTTCGGTGCGATCGTGCGCGATCTCGAGCGCATCGATACGTGGTCGCACGCTCAGGTAACCGTATGAGCGAACCCGAGTGGCGCGGGCCAAAGTGTCGCGGAATTCGTGGTGCGATTACCGTCGAGCGAGACGAAACCGGTGCGATCGTCACTGCGACGAAACGTTTGCTCGTGCAGATGATCGAACGCAACGGCGTTGAGCTCGATGACATCGCGTCGGTATTGTTCAGCGTCACGCCCGATCTTCGCGCTGCCTTTCCGGCCATCGGCGCGCGCGAGATGGGATGGGTGCACGTGCCGATGCTGCACTTTTCCGAAATTGCGGTGCCCGGCGCTCTCGAGCGGGTCATTCGCGTGCTCATGCACGTGAATACGACCCGTTCGCTCGAGAAGGTCGAACATGTGTATCTCGAAGGTGCGGTCGTGCTTCGACCGGATCTCGCTCGCTCGAGCGCACCATAAAAGGTGGCACGGCTCGGCGTCATCGGCACCGGCCTGATCGGCGCGTCGATCGGGCTTGCGGCGCGCAGACGCGGTTGGGACGTGGCGGGATACGATTTCGATCCGGCGGCAAGCAGCGATGCACACCGCATCGGTGCGATCGACTCCGTCGTGGACCGTGACGAGATATACGAGCGTAGCGACGTCATCGCAATCGCCACGCACGTCGACGCGACGTTGGAGGAAGTCGCGTCACTCCGCTCGCGCGAGCTGCGCGAACGGCAACTCGTCATCGACGTCGCCTCGGTCAAAGGTGCCATAGCGGATGCCGGCGCGAACGTAGCGGCGTTCGTACCGACGCATCCCATGGCCGGCAGCGAACGTCATGGCGCGGGCGCGGCTCACGCCGATCTTTTCGAAGGCCGGACGTGGTGCTACGTGCCGACGGCCGATGGACCGCGCACGTCGCGCGCGAAAGCGTTCATCGAGGAACTTGGCGCAAAAGCGTTTGCCGTCGACGCGCGCGAACACGATCGCATCGTCGCATTGACCTCGCACCTACCTCAACTGATTGCGTACGCGTTTACGCGGTGCGTCAGCGAACGCTCGCGGAGCGAGCCGGAACTCGTCGATGCGCTGTGCGGACCGGCGGCTCGCGAACTGCTTCGACTGGGTCGTTCCGCGCCGCAGATGTGGGAGGAAATCTTTGCGACCAACGGCGATGAACTCGCGCGCGAACTGCACCGTTTTTTGAGGGCAATCGATGATCGTCGGCTATCAAGGTGAGCCTGGCGCCTTCAGCGAGGAGGCAGCCACGGAACTCTTCGGACCGGTCAAAGTGCGCGGGTATGCGAGCTTCGATCTTCTTGTCGATGCGGTGGGTGCGGGTCGCGTGGATTATGGACTGTTGCCGTGCGAGAACAGCATCCATGGTCCGGTCGCACGCGCGTACGATCTCCTCTACGCCCATCCGGACGTACGCATCGTCGACGAAACGGTTCATCGAATCGTCCAGGCCCTGATCGGCATTCCGGACGCGCGCCTCGAAGATATCCGACGCGTCGAATCGCATCCCGTTGCACTCGAGCAGTGCCGCCGGTTCCTCGCGACACTGCCCGATGCCGAAGTCGTACCGGTCGGCGACACAGCCGGTGCGGTACGCGAAATCGCGCGCCGCGGCGAGCGGTCGCGCGCCGCTATTGGACCGGCCGCAAGCGCTGCGCGGTATGGGGTCGCCGTGCTGGCCGATGCGATCCAGGACGAAGTGGAAAACTACACCCGATTTTTCGCGATCGCTCGTGAAGGATCGTCCAGGCGCCGGCTTGGCCGGGCTGCCGTTGCGTTTGTCCTGCCCCACGAGACGGGCAGCCTTCATTTCGCTTTGGGGGTGCTGGTCGAACGAGGCATGAACCTGCGGGCGCTCGTGGCGCGTCCGCTGCCCGGCAGCCCATTCGAGTACATTTTCTACGCGGAGCTGGACTGCCCGGACGAGACGGCGGCGCATGCCGTAACGGACGGAATCGGCCGCGACGCGCGCCTTTTGGGCTGGTACTAAAGCCGCGAAAAACCCCTGCGCGAAGGGCATTTGACTCCGATATACGCTCCTGTTATACTGCCGTAGTTCAGGCCCACCGGCAGGTGCGGCCAACTTTGTGTGTGTTGCTAGGAGACGCTGTTGCCAACCATCAACCAGCTGGTTCGTAAGGGCCGGGAGAAGACGGAAAAGAAGGTCAAAACCCGTGCATTCCGTGTGATTCTCACCGGGCCGAAGCCGGGTCATCCCGATCTTCCCACGCGTCAGTTCGAGGTCAAGGGCAACCCGCAGCGCCGCGGTGTCTGCACGCAAGTGAAGACGGTGACGCCGAAGAAGCCGAACTCCGCGCTCCGCAAAGTTGCTCGCGTGCGTCTTACCAACGGCGAGGAAGTGACCGCGTACATTCCGGGCATCGGCCACAATCTGCAGGAGCACTCCGTGGTGCTCGTGCGCGGCGGCCGTGTCAAAGATCTTCCCGGCGTTCGCTATCACATCATCCGCGGTACGCTCGACACGGCGGGCACCGCGAACCGCAAGCAAGGCCGCTCGAAGTACGGCGCCAAGCGCGACAAGAAGAAATAATCCTTCGACAGGCTCAGGATTAAATAGGAAAGTTTGAATGCCACGTAAAGGACCGGCGCCCAAGCGGCAGATTCTGCCCGATCCGCGTTACAACTCGAAGATTCTCGCTCGCTTCATCAATAAGGTGATGCTGAGTGGAAAGAAGTCGACCGCCGAGCAAATCACCTACGGCGCGCTCGACATCATCGCCGAGAAGACGGGTCGCGATCCGTATGAGATCTTCCAGCAGGCGCTCTCAAACGCGATGCCGCTGGTCGAAGTGCGTCCACGTCGAGTCGGCGGCGCAACGTACCAGGTGCCGATGGAAGTGCGCCCGGATCGTCGCCAGGCCATGGCGATGCGCTGGCTGATTGGGTTTGCTCGCGCGCGCGGCGGCCGCTCGTTCGAAGAGAAGCTGGCCGGCGAGCTGCTGGACGCATCCAACAACACCGGCGCAACGATCAAGAAGCGCGAAGATACGCACAAGATGGCAGAGGCCAACAAAGCCTTCGCCCATTACCGCTGGTAAACAACCAGAACATTTAGGAAAGTGGCTACCAGAGAATTTCCGCTCGAGCGGACTCGCAACATTGGTATCGCGGCACACATCGACGCCGGCAAGACGACCTGCACCGAGCGCATCCTGTTCTATACCGGACGCGTCCACAAGATCGGTGAGGTGCATGACGGCGCCGCGACCATGGACTGGATGGTTCAAGAGCAAGAGCGCGGCTTCACGATCACCTCGGCCGCGACCGCCTGCACCTGGCGCGAGAACCGGATCAATATCATTGATACGCCTGGCCACGTGGACTTCACGGTCGAGGTCGAGCGGTCGCTGCGCGTCCTCGACGGGCTCGTTGCACTGTTCGACTCGGTTGCCGCCGTGCAACCGCAGTCCGAGACCGTGTGGCGTCAAGCGAACAAGTATCGCGTCCCGCGGATCATCTTCGTGAACAAGATGGATCGCATGGGCGCCGACTTTTTCAACGTCGTCGCGAAAATTCGCGAGCGGCTGGGCGCGCGCGCGGTTCCGATCCAAGTGCCGATCGGCGCCGAAGACAACTTCAAGGGTGTCGTCGACCTGTTCACGATGCACAAGATCGTCTACACCGACGACCTCGGCTCCACGATGGCCGATCAACCGTTGACCGATGCGGATGGCGAACTCAAGGCTACGGCCCAGCAGTGGCGCCAAGAACTCATCGAGGCGATTGCCGAGCAAGACGACGAGCTGCTCGAGATGTTTTTCGAGGGCGTCGAGTTGCCGGTGGACCGCATGAAGTCGGCGTTGCGCAAGGCGACGATCGCTGGTTCGGTATTGCCGATGCTCTGCGGCTCGGCATTCAAGAACAAGGGCGTGCAGCCGCTGCTCGACGCCGTGGTCGATTATTTGCCGTCGCCGCTTGACGCCAAGCCGATCGTCGGCACGGATCCGAAGTCAGGCGAAGAGATTTCGCGTACGCCGGACGACAAGGAGCCGTTTGCGGCGCTTGCGTTCAAGATCGCGACCGATCCGTACGGCAACCTGACGTACTTCCGTGTCTATTCGGGCACGCTCGACAAGGGCTCGTACATCTACAACTCGCGCTCGGGCAGGAAAGAGCGCATCGGCCGCATTCTCCGGATGCACGCGAACCACCGCGAGGACATCGATTCGATCGGCGCCGGCGACATCGCCGCCGCGGTCGGACTTTCGGACACGCGAACCGGCGACACGTTGTGCGACGAAAAACATCCGATCGTCCTCGAGTCGATCACGTTCCCGGAGCCGGTGATCTCGCAGGCGATCGAGCCGAAGTCAAAGGCCGATCAGGATCAACTCGGTAAGGGTTTGCAACGCCTCGCGCAAGAGGATCCGACGTTCCGTTATGGGACCGACGAAGAGACGCAGCAGACGATTATCGCCGGGATGGGCGAACTGCATCTCGAGATCATCCTGGATCGCTTACGCCGGGAGTTCAAAGTCGAGGCGAACGTCGGCAAGCCGCAAGTCGCATACAAAGAAGCGATCACCAAGACCGTTGAGAAGCAGGGCAAATTTGTCCGGCAATCCGGCGGCAAGGGTCAATACGGCGACGTGTGGCTGCGAGTCGAACCGCTCGAGCCGGGATCGGGCTTTCAATTCGAGTGGAAGATCGTCGGTGGCGCGGTACCTAGGGAGTATCAAAAAGCCGTCCAGAACGGCATCGAAGAGGCCTCGCAGAGCGGTGTGTTGGCGGGCTTCCCGGTCCTGGATTTCAAGGCGACGGCGTTCGATGGTTCGTACCACGACGTCGACTCCTCGGAAATGGCGTTCAAGATCGCTGCGTCGATGGGCTGGAAAGAAGCCAATCGCGCGGCAGGGCCGATTCTGCTCGAGCCGATCATGAAAGTCGAA
>JASHZC010000320.1 GCA_030042755.1 Vulcanimicrobiota bacterium
CGCGTCTCGAGGTCAGACGGCGTCCAACCACTGGGGCTTGCATGCTGTTTGACGCCATTGACGCTCAATGCCAAGCATGTCGGCACTCCGACGACCTGCGGACAAACCGGCGTTGCAAGATTCTTGACTAACCATTCCGGGCGATGCGCTACGCCTGAAAGCGCGCGGCCCGTTTGCGCGCTCTGGCCCGTCATCCCAGGCATTGACGAAGACCCGCCCGAGTTACAGGCGGCTAATGCCAGCGATACGACCAGCGGCGCGACGAATTTCGTTGTTCCGCTCACAATTGCTCCTTGTATTGTACGGGATTGATCTGGGGGTTCGCGGCTTCTTGGATTAGGGGTTGCGCGGGCGGCTCCCTGGCGCTTAAGCAAAATAAGGGAGGCAGGCCGCTTACCCGTAATGGAGGCGCCGATGAGTGACGCAAGCGTTACGCGGTGGCTTCTCGGTGGGGACCCGGCCATTCGCTGGCAAGTCATGCAAGATCTCGTGCACGAACCCGCGAACGTGATCGCGAGCGAGCGTTCACGCATCGCTCGCGAGGGCTGGGGCCGAGCGCTCCTCGCTCGCCAGGCACCGCAGGGCTGGTGGGGCGGCCGCAACGATCGCGGTTGGATGATCACCATGGATGCGCTCGCGTTGCTGCGAGAGATGGGACTCGATCCCTCGAGCGAAGAGGCCCGTCGCGCGATCGCTCGCGTGAAGGCGCATTTGAGGTGGGAGACACTCGGCAACCGTCCTTATTTCGAGGGCGAAACCGAGCCGTGCATCAACGGCGCCATTCTCGCCTTCGGCAGCTATTTCGGCGAGCGGTGCGAGGGCATCGTCGACCGCCTGTTGGACGAACAACTGGCCGATGGCGGATGGAATTGTGAGGCCCCATCGAGCGTACGCTCGTCCTTCCACTCGACAATCCGTGTGCTCGAAGGCCTCTTGGAATATGAACGAGCGTGGGGCGGCACGACCGCCGTCACCGCGGCGCGCCTAAAAGCCCACGAGTATCTGCTCGAGCGGCGCATGTTCAGACGCCTCTCGACCGGCGAGATCATCGATCGTAAGTGGACGCGATTTGCGTTTCCGACGGTGTGGCACTACGACGTCCTTAGGGGTCTCGACTACCTTCGTAGTGCCGATGTGACGCCCGATGAACGCGTCGTCGAAGCGATCGGAATCGTCGAAGCCCGGCGTCATCAAAACGGACGCTGGCCGATGAACCATCTCCACGAGGATCGGCTGGGGTTCCCGTTGGAAGCCCAAACCGGCAGAGCGAGCCGCTGGAATACGATGCGCGCCACGCGCGTCTTGCGCTGGTACCGAAACGCGCACTAGCGCGTGCGGCCGGTTTAGGTTTTGCGCTTGTCGGCGAAGGCCTTTGCCACCTTCAGCACGATTGCACCTCCGGGAACGATCACGTTGAGCGTTTCCGCGCCAAGGTCGAAAAGCGTTTCCGGCTTCAATAGCTTGCCGACTGCCGCCATCGCCGCACTAGGCCGGCTTTGCAGTTCTCCGGTGACGGCATCGAGCGTTAGGTCCGCGGTCTTGTTCTTCTCGGTCCAGACGCACTTGAAATTGAACGCCGGCCGCAGGTAGAGGTCGATGCACTCGACGTTCACGCGCTCCTCTTTGATTGCGTCGGCATCGGTGGGACGGAGATCGTCGCCAAGGAGCGCCCGAACGACTGCCGATGCTCGAACCGTCGGAGCGACGATCTTTGCGTCCTCCGCCGCAAATTCGTCGAGGTCGACGGGGATCGCGCTCGCCTTGAGATACGGCTGTGCATTCATCGGTTGATCGCTCAACCCGTCGAGCCAAAGTTCTTTCTGTTCGTCGCGCTCGCAGTGTTCGACGACCGGCAGCTCGATTGCGCCGCTCGTGACGGCATGATCGTCGGGGCCAACGCTCACCGAAGCCACATGCGCCGTCTTCACCGGTACCTTATACGACTCTCGGCGGTCGTAGAGAAAACGAAGATGGGCCTTGGCATGCCAGAGGGGGAGATAGCAAAGCCCTAGATCGGAGATCGCAATGTCGCTCTCTTTGGGGCGAGCGAAAAGCCGTGAGAGGGTTCCGAAGGCGGACGCTTTATGCGCGCTCGCGCGACCACGCGCCTCCTCTGCCGTGATCACCGGTTCGAAGCGAAATGCACCTTGCTCGGCGATCACAATTTCCATACGTTTTCGCTTCCTGGCCGGCGCAAAAAATATCAAGCGAGAGGACGCTCTGTTCCCTTCTCGAAGTACGGGTCCTGCTCTGCTACTTCGTAGGAGGTCAAATGTTTATTTGCACTCGCCGGATTCCACTTTTGTTACTGGCCGCATCGCTTGCTGCCTGTTCGGCCGCCGGCACGGGCGGTGCGACGCCCTCGGCCGCTCTCAACTCCGCTCCGACGGGCGGCGACGGGCATCTGGTATTTCAGAAGCTATCGATCCACCGCGACGCCAAGTCGCCCGCCACGTTAATCAACTTCGTTTCCGACGGCCCAGCCCAGGCCGGTGTGCCGTGCATCGCTTGTGTCAACGGAGCGTCAAGCAACGATAACATCGGCCTGACCGGCCCCTCGAGCTACATACCCACCGGATCCGTGTGGCAATACACCCTGTCGTTTACCGACGTCAGCTACAAAGGCAAATGTAAGCTCGACTGGACGATCACATCGGGTAAGAAGGTTATCGATAGCTTCTCCGCCACGGTGAATCTCACGAGCGCCGGAGGCTATGTCCTGTACGGCCTCAACAGAAATTGGCCCAAGTATTCGGGCTCGGCAACATTGACCGGAAAGTACACCTGCGGCAAGGAAACGCAGTCAACGCAAGCACCGCTCCAGTTTCAGTAAAGCGAGACGCTTCTTTCCGATAAAAGGAGCGAGCGTCCATAATGGGCGCTCGCTCCTTGTTGCTCGCCCAAACGTGCTACGAGCCGGAGTGTGATGCCACTGCCTTTGCGATTTGCTCCTTAATCGCTTCGAGGTTGAACGAGGCGCCCTTTTGCATCGGCGGGAAGTCGATCGCGCTCTGCGCAGCCTTCGCCACGACTTCCTGCACCAAGACGAAGCGCCAGAAGTTGTAGACGAAGAAGTGGTAGTAGTTGAGTGAGCCCGTCAGACCGGTTCGTTCGAACGGGTCCAGGCGCAGGTTCGTGAGGAGCGGCCAATCGACTTTGACCGTTCCGCCGAGCCAGCCGCCGGGCTGATCGATGAAGCGGTACTTATAGTCGCCGACGCGCACCGCGCCGAGCGTACCCTCCGCGAAGTAGAATATCTCGCGCCGGCTCGACGGGCCTTTTCCTGTAATAAGAGCCGTTTGATCGTAGCCGTCGAGATGCACCTTGTAGCTGCGGTCGCCGAGCTGTTTGCCCTTCTTGAGCTCGTCAACGATGTTCGGGTTTCCAGCTGCCGCCACGAAGGTCGGGAACCAGTCGAGTCCCGAGAAGATCCCGTTCTCGATCTTGGCCGCCGGAACTTTGCCCGGCCAACGCAGGATGGCCGGTGCGCGGAAACCGCCCTCGAGCACGGCTCCTTTCCCGCCGGCGAACGGTGTCTGGCCGCCGTCGGGCCAGGTGAAGTTCTCGGCGCCATTGTCGGTGGTGAACATCACGATCGTGTTCTCATCGAGACCGGCGTCTTTGAGTTTCTTCATGACGCTGCCGACGATGTCGTCGAGCTGTGCCATTCCCGCCTCGGATTCCGACCAGCCGTTTTCGGCCGTGCGCATGCTCTGGTACTTGTCCGAAAGGTGCGTAACGACGTGCATGCGTGTCGGGTTGAGCCAGAGAAAGAATGGCTTATTGGCCGCTTTGGCTTTGTCGATGAACTTGAGGGCATGATCGAGAATCTCGTCGTCGACGGTCTTCATGCGCTCGGGATAGAGCGTGCCGCAATCCTCGATCTTCTGTTTGCCGACCTTTCCCCAGCGCGGCTGGACCGTCGGATCATCGGTGTCGGTCGCCCAGCTGTGGACCATGTTGCGCGGTCCGAGCTGGTCTTTGAGCTGTTGCGGATAGTTGGGATGCGCGGGATCCTCCATCGCATCGAGATGGTACAGATAGCCGAAGAACTCATCGAAGCCGTGCAACGTCGGTAGGTACCGGTTCAGATCTCCGAGGTGATTCTTGCCGAACTGTCCGGTGGCATAGCCCATCGACTTCAGCGCCGTGGCGATCGTCGGCGCTTCATCGGGCATACCGACCGTCGCTCCCGCCTGTCCGACCGTGGTTAAGCCCGTGCGAATGGGCAGCTCGCCGGTGATGAAGTTTGCGCGGCCGGCCGTGCAACTGGCCTCCGCGTAGTAATCGGTAAAGCGCATTCCTTCGGAAGCCAGCCGATCGAGGTTGGGGGTTCGGCTCGCCATGATCCCTTGGTGATATGCGCCGATGTTAAACCACCCGATATCGTCGGCCATGATGGCGACGATATTAGGCTGCCCAGAAGCGGGCATGAGACCCTCCTTTTAACCGAACATAGGGTTAGGGAACGAGTCTAGCCCGAGCCGGTTATCGGCCGCTATCCCAATACTGCAAGCCTTGGCGGACGGCTTGAGCAGGGCCGGCATGACCTGCCCGGACGGAAGCTTTGCACTTCTAGGATAGCCACGCGGTCGAGGTCGGGCTAAAATTTCTTCCTCATGAGTCCTGCCCGCTATTCGGTGCGGATCGGCGACGCGCACTGTATTGGGGTAGACCTATGCTACGAGACGTTGCTCGCGCGCGTCATGGAGTTCACGATCCGCGCCGCCGTCGCAAGATCCGAAGACGAATGCGAATGGGAACACGAACAGCTGCGGCGCAACGGCCTTTGCGCGCTTCAACTCTTTCGCGACGATAAGGCAGTCTGGGACAACTCTCAGACGTTTGCCGACGAGTTGGCCGAAGCTCGCCGCGAGGGAATCACGCAGCGCTTCCAGGCGCAAAACGAGCTGGATCCAGCCTTCTTCGAGCGCCTGGACGCTGACTTGTGTGCGCGATGGCGTCGTTTCGGATACGAAACGCCCAGCCTGCGCGACGACATGAAGGCACTCTTCTGGGAACTCGAGCGGGATGCCGCCGAACGTGCATCCGACGCCAGAGAACGCCTGCTTGCCGATTTCGTAAAGACGCTGCAGGACATGGCTTGACCTTGCTCTAATCGTGCAGCTCCTCTAGGGAACCGGCCGGTCGTTTATTATGCGCCTTCAGCATACCGCTCTGATTGACCAGTCGTCGTTGATTTCACTGATCAACTCGACGATCTCATGGGCGCAGTTGGAACGTGGAAAGCTCGACGTTGCCTACCGCGTCGTCCCCGCCTCGCCACTCGTCGTATCCTCGAGGACGCTGAACGTTGCGGCTCAGGTGCACGCAAAGCTCGCGCCGGGTAAGATCGCCATCGCCATGATCGAAGCGCGCCAACCCGGAGCGCGCTGGTTCGGGCAAGAGGTCGATGCGCAAAGCTTCGCGATCACCCGTGACGAGCTCGACCTTCGCATGCCCGGCGCGAGCACGGCCTTGGCGATCGTGATGGATGAGAAGGAGCTGCAATCGCAGGTTCCCGACTCGCTCGATGCGTCAGATCTGATCGAGAGCCTCAAGCACGGCGGCATCTCACGCAACCCGGCCGCTGCCCGTTGCCTTCGCACGACCGTTCGTTCGGTCTGTTCGTCCGAGGCGTCGCCCCAATCCACTGTCGGGACGCTGATTCCTCTGCTGGCAGGAACGCTGAAGACGTTCGACAGCTACTCGGTGGAACGTACGGCCTTCGCGAAGCGACGTTTCGCCGCCGTACGCGCGTGCGAAGGGCACATGCGCGAGAATCTCGACAAGAGCCTAACCATCCTGGACCTCAGCCGCTTTTGTGGAATGCGAGCCCGATCGCTCATCAACGCCTTCGAAGCCGTCACGGGGTTGAGCCCGATGGATTACCTCAAGAGACTTCGGCTGACCGAAGTTCACCGCACCCTGCTGCGCGCCGATCGCTCGCGCACTCGAATCATTAACGTGGCGACGGACTGGGGATTTTGGCACATGGGACACTTTGCGCGAGACTACCGCGCCATGTTCGGCGAATCGCCCTCGCGAACTCTGCTGCAGTAAGCACACCCCGCTCCGCCATCGAAATTCTAGGCCAAGCGCTTGCTGAGGGGAAAGCCGCAGCGTCGTTGAAGCTCGGCGGCTATGAAATGGACGTTTGAGCCTGGACACAGCGCGGCTGAGTTTCGCGCGCGGCACATGATGGTGACCTGGGTACGGGGTTCGTTCCGCGACGTACACGGTCAGCTGGATTTCGATTCCTCGGACCCGCGGCGGCTCTCCGTCGAGGCGATCATCGACGCAACAACCTGCTCGACGGGATTGGCGATGCGTGATGCGCACCTTCAGAGCGCGGATTTCCTAAACTGCGAGACCTATCCGCAGATTCGCTTCAAGAGCACCGGCGTGGTCGTAATCGGCCAGACCGACTACGACGTCACCGGCGATCTGACGATACGAGACGTTACCCGGCCTGTGACCCTGGCGGTACGATATCTTGGTTCGTGGGAGACGCCATGGTGGGAAGACGGCGTCGACAAGGGTCCCAAGAGGCGCGCCGGCTTCACCGCGCACACGAGTTTCGACCGTTACGATTTCGGCGTCAGCTGGAACGACACGATGGTAGGTGGCGGTGTCGTCGTCAGCCGCGAGGTGGACATCGTTCTCGACGTAGAGGCGATCGCGCAGAGCTGACCCATCGCAAAAAGCACGGAGGGCTGGTTGCGAAAAACCCGAACCTGAGCCGCGCTGATGCTCTGGCTTACGGACCTTCCGTCGTGGCTCGCATTCGTCTTGATTGTCGGAGCCGCAAACGCTATAGCGATCGGAGCGACGCTCGTCGCGCGGCGCTGGTATCACCGGCGGGGCGTGACGACGGGACCCGCCGTCGTAAGCTCCTGGGCGACGACCCTTGGTGCGCTCGTCGCCGTGCTCTGTGCCTTCACGATCATCACATTGTGGAGCATCTTCGCCAGAGCGCAAGCGGATACCGATAGCGAGGCCGCAGCCGTTCGGCTTGCGGCGTACGAGATTTCCTCCGTGCAGCTCCCGCTTTTGCGGGCGTACGTCAACCGCTCGGTCACCGAGTGGCCTCAAATGTGTGGAGCGGCAAAGGACCCCCGCGTGATCGCTTCCTTGATTGCGCTTCAGCGCGTGGCGAAGGCGCGGGCTCCCGAATACTCCATCGATCTACATCGTCAACTCAGCACGCTCGAAGATGCGCGCTACCACCGTTGGAAAATCTCGGCCACATCGACGCCCATTGAGTTGAAGATTGCGTTATGCATCGTAGCAATCGCGCTTTTCGCCGTGCTTGCGATCGCGCTGCCCGATAGGCTCGACACACATTTAGCACTCAACGTGCTAACCGCTACGGCGCTGGGCGCGGTGTTTTGGGTCATGGTCGCGCTTTCTTATCCGTACTGTGGAAGCTACTTCATCGGGCCCGATCAAATCATCTCGGCATTACGAGCCGCGCATTGACGCGGCGTGTCCTCGTCATCACCTGCGCCACAAACGAGGCACGAGTTGTCCAAGCGCGGGAAACGGCTCTTTCGTGAACCCGCGCTGCGCCAGCCACGCGATCACGATCTGCGGGTATCCTGAAACGAACCTTTCCGGAGGCTCTGAATCTCCATTGTATCCGCTCTTCGATACAATAAGCTGGTGTCCGGCGTTCGAATACGTCTTAACCGTCACGTCGCGATCTCCGGCACGCGTTAGGTACTCGCGTAGATGCGCTGCCGAATCGGCCGCGTCCACATTTCGATCGAGCGCCCCGTAAAGGGCTAGCGTGGGAGTCGACGAGAGGCTCAATAACGTGCGCGTTGGATCGAAAGTCACAAGGCGTCGGAGGCCCGCGACCATCGAGGGAGGCGGCGGAATGGATATGCCGAGGTCGGGCATCAGCGAGTACTTGAACCATGGCTGCTTCGCGTCAAGCGCATAGAGGCGGCTTGAGTTGTTCCACGAGGCCGTTCCATCCAGCGACTGTTCGAACGCATGCCAAAGGGCTACGGCCTGCGGCACTGCGGCCTCAACACCGTGGCGGCGCATCTGCTGTTCGACCTCGTAGTCGATGTTCTGCGCTAAAGACTCGGTCGGCGCGCTCTTGAGGATCATGAAGGCAACCGGCCGGTGCAGCGATACCAGGGGCGCGGTCCAGCCGCCGTTGCTGAAACCCCAGACGCCAATGCGATCCGGGTCGACATGCGGATCGCGGTGCATGACGTCGTAGATCGCCACGACGTCGTCAGCCCTCTGGCTTGGTCCGTTGAGGAACCAGTTGCCGGCGGAGTCGCCCGTGCCGCGCTGATCGTAGCTGATGACGTTGACGCCGTTGCACACGAAGAACGGGATGATGAAGCCCATCTCGCGCGTCTCCGGATCGTTGCCATGGATGAGAATCACGGTCGCGCGAGGTTTTTTGCCGGCGTAGTACAGTGAAAAGCCAAGCCCCCCTTGCGGCGTTTCGATGATGCGCCGTTCTTCCGAAATGCCGGTTAGTAAATGTACGTCATGGGCTGCCTGCAGTTCGCCCGTGTGCTGTGAGGTCGAGTCGAAGAAATCGTTTGATGCCGGATCAGGCAACTCGTGTTCGACGCCGACATACAGCGTCTGCCCGGCGATGCCGTACACTCCGGGCGCAAGCGTGGAAGCTTGAGCGCGCGCGACAAGCGCGAGCCAGAGGGCGAGCACCACGACGGTCCTACTCACGCAAGATCTACGGCCGATACGAAGCCTTGTTTCGCCGACAGGAAGCAAGCGTCGCATTGCATGCCGGATCGGCAAGACGAAAACCACCGCGTCCAGAATAGGCGGATCGACGATGCTTCGGCAAGGACAAGGCGCACCATGGGCTCCAATGGCGGTGCTGACGCTGGCCTTAGTGTCGTGCGGCGGCGGCGGGAACATTTCCAACTCGGACTGGGCCCTCGCCGGCTACGGATACGACAACAACCGCTATGTCGAATCGGACATCACCAAAACCAACGTGCAGCAGTTATCGCCGGCCTGGCGCACGCCGATCGTCGATGACGGCGAGCAGGAAGCTTCGCCGATCGTGTATGCGGGAACGATGTACGTCTCGACTCCGCACGACAACGTCCTCGCTCTCGATGCAAAGACCGGTGCCTTGAAGTGGCAGTTCGCGTACACCCCGGCCGACGTCCTGGACTTCGCGGCGAATCGCGGCGTCGGCGTCGCGGCCGGGAGAGTGTTCATCGGTACGCAGGACTGCCGCGTCCTCGCGCTTGACGCGGCGACTGGCGCAAAAGCCTGGAGCGTCGCGGGCTGCTCCAACGGCACAAACAACTGGTACTCCATGCCGGCGTACGTTTATAGAAATCAGGTGGTCATCGGCGTCGCTGGGGGTGATTTCGGCGGCGACGGCAGCGTACAGGCGTTTGACGCATCCACCGGCCGAAAACTCTGGCAGTGGAACACGATTCCAGGAGTCGGCGAACCCGGACACAACACTTGGCCGGGCGACTCGTGGCAACATGGCGGAGCGGCACTCTGGGGTGGGCTTACGATCGATCCCCGCACGAGTACGCTCTACATCGCGCCCGGCAATCCCGCTCCTGATTTCGCGCCGCCGAAGGGCGCCGATCTCTACAGCGATTCGGTCGTCGCGCTCGATATCTCCGGCGCAAAGCCACGCATGAAATGGTACTATCAAATCGATCGCGGTGACGCGCACGACGCGGACCCAGCCATGCCGCCCGTGCTCTTCGACGGGAAGGTCAACGGTGCCACGACTCCGCTGCTCGCAGTCGCCGATAAGAACGGCAGCTTCTTCGTGCTCAATCGCCAAACCGGAACGCTCGTGCACGAGCTGGCCGTTACCGAACAAAAAGACATTGACGTCGACCCGACCCCGCAGGGAGAGGAGACGTGTCCGAATCACGGCGGTGGCGTGGAATGGCTCGGGGGTTCGTACGACCCGAATACAAATCTGTTCGTCGTTCCGGCAACCAAAGAGTGTGGCGACTTCAAAAGTTACGCGGTGCAGCCGGTATGGAAAGAGGGCGTCAGCTACCGCGGCGGCCCACCGGTGCCGCGCCGCAAAGCCGTCGGACTCGTGACGGCCGTGGATATTTCGAGTGGTAAGGTAGTTTGGCAAAAAGTGCTGCCCTACTCGGGTCAAGGCGGGGCACTCATTACCTCCACCGGCATCACGTTCACCAGCGACCTTTCCGGAACGCTGTATGCGCTCGATACGGCCACCGGAAACACGCTCTGGCGATATACGACCGGCTCGGACGACGTTGCACCGATCTCCGAATACCGCATCGACGGACAAGAGTATCTGGTGACCGTCGTCGGTCAGGCCGGAAACCAGACGACGCCGAATCTGCCGCTCAGCAAGGGCAGTTACGTTCTGGCGTTTCGCGTGGGTGCAACTTCTCCGGTCGACAACACGAACCGGGGTCAGACGGCGCCGGGATTATCCGGCAGTGGCGTCGCCCAAACCGGTTCGGTTCCTTACACGAGCGCTCAGGTCCAGGCGGGCAAGGCACAGTACGCACACTCGTGCGCGATCTGTCATGGCGAGCATCTCCAAGGGGTCTCGGCGCCGGCACTCGCGGGCGGCGCGTTCGGCAAGTCGCATTTAACGGTGTCGGCAATGCGCACCATTATCACCAAACAGATGCCGCTCACGGCACCCGGTTCACTCTCGCCTCCGCAATACTCCGCGGTCATGGCGTACCTGCTCGCCTCAAACTGCGTGAAGTCGAGCGGCGCCGGAGATCAACCGTTCCCGACGACCGACTCGCCCGCGTTTCATAACCTCACGCTGGTAGGCGACGTCTGCACCGTCAAATAAGACCGATCTACTCCAAGTAAACGGTAGCTTGCGGCGTGCTGGACGCGAGTTCCGATCTGCGCGATAATCCTTGGAAACCGGAAAGGAGCTCTGCGAGACGATGGCATGTAACAAGCACGCGTCGCACGATCATGGCCACGGAAAGGAGTGCGGCCACACCGCGGTGACGCACAGCGGTCACACGGATTACATCCACGACGGTCATCTTCACCACGATCACGACGGGCACACCGATGAGCACGAGCTTGATGCTGCCGGCGACAATCCGGAGCGCTGCGCCACCGGCCATTCCTGCCGGGCGCACGACGCAGCACACGAGCATCGGGTCGGGTGCGGTCACGAAGCCGTGCCGCACGCCGGACACGTCGACTACGTGGTGGCCGGACATCTGCACAACCGGCACGCCCGGCACTGCGATGATCACGGCCCGCTAAAGTACGCCTGAACGTGCAGCTACGCTCGACCGCCGCTTTCGTTGCGCTGGCGCTCATGCCGGGCGCGGCCGTCGCCACCACGAACGCGCCGCCCGCGTCGATTTTACGACTCGCGAACGCCGCGATGCACGCCGCCAATACAGACAACGCGTCGGGATTTGCCGGTCTTTATACCGATGACGCGGTCGTCGTCGATGAAAATCCGCCGTTCGTATGGCGCGGGGCCGGCGCTGGGACCGCGTGGTGGCACGCCGTGGATGCGGTCGCGCGGCGCATGAACCTGACGCACCTCAAGGCGATCAACATTCGCTTCAGCGAGTTCAAGCAGTCGGCAACCGACGCATATTTGGTCCAGCCGATGACGGTTTCCGGAATCGCTAACGGCAAACCGTTTGCCGAAGCGGGCACGACGACGTACACGTTCCACAACGCGGGCGGCACATGGCTGATCTCTACTCAGGTGTGGACGACCAAACCCTAACTCTTTGGCGCGTACTTCTCGATCGTCGGATAGAGTTGCGCAAACAGCTGCGGCATGTGGCTCTCGGCCTCGACCGGGCGACTGTTCGCGAAAACCGCCACGACCAGACCCGAATCGGGAAAGTATAAGTGCGAAGCGCGGAATCCCAGCGTTTCGCCTTGGTAAAACCAAAACGAGCCGAGCTTGGGATCGTACCGCTTAACGACACCAAGCCCGAATCCCGATGGATCGGTGGCCGTCGGCTCGGCAAGCGGCTTAGCCGTCTTCGTCGAGATCAGGCTCATCAGTTCTGATTTCTGCTTGGGAGGCAAGAGCGTTTTCCCCGCATAGAGCGCTCGCGCCCAGGTGACGAGATCTGCCGGCGTGGACACCATCGAGCCCGCGCCCTGCGCCCAGGAGAGGCTGTAGCCGCTGACGTCCTTGCCGCGGAGCGGTTGGAGTCCCGCGTCGGACTGGTCGTAGTAACCTGCTACGACGTTGCGCGCAATCGCCGGCGGGTACAGGTGCGACGTATAAAAGGTGTGCTTGAGCCCGACGCTGCGCACGATCCGAGCGATCTCCGCGGCAAAGCTCTTGCTGTCACTAAGCTTGGCGACCACTTCCTGGGCGATGAGATACCCGGTGTTGGAGTAATGATACTGCGATCCCGGTGGTGGAAATTTGATCTGCGGATAGATTTTGCGAATCAATGCATCGGCGGGCACGTACGCCATGGGATCGCTCGCGAAGGACGTTTCCCACGAGCCGAGATTGTCGTAGGATTCGAGTCCGCTCGTCATATTGAGCAACTGCCGCAACGTGAGCTTCGCGTAAGCCGGATACTGCGGCAGATATTTACCGATCGGAGCATCGATCGATAACTTTCCTCGCGCCTCCAATTGCAGAACCGCCACGGCGGTAAACGCTTTGGTGTTGCTGCCGATCTGATAGAGGCTGGCCGGAGTAACCTTCGTACTTCCTCCGAACGTCGTGGTGCCGGTCGTCACCGCGATCGTCGGTTGGCCTTCGCCGTAACTCAGCGCAAGCGATAGCGATGAAAGATGCTCCTTCGCTCCGCGCGTTCGCAGGTATGCGTCGAGCTCGTCTTGGAGCGCCGAAACCAGCGGCGCGTTTGGCGTCGCGAGTGTTTTCGACGCGGGCGCGGCACAGCCGGCGCCGAACGCACATATCAGCGCGAGAGAGAGAACGAGCGTGAGGGGATATCGCTTCGTCGAGGGCATGCGCGACTGTGATGTACTGAGCACGTTTGTGCTTCCTCCCAAGCGAGCTTGCGCCTGCCGTGATCTTTCTGGACGCGCCGCCTCCACCGCGGTATAACTCAGCTATTAAGGAGGGGCACCGATGAAATCCACCGTGTTTTACGCATCCATCCTTGGTTGTGCGTTGTGGCTCGCAGCTTGCTCGGGAGCCGGCAGCTTGCCGGGCGCGACGAGCGGCGGCTCGCCGGCTGCGGATCTCCGCGCGGCAGCCTCCTTCACGATCGGCAGCGCGACGTTCAAAAACGACAAAATGGTACCGCTAACCATGGTCTATAACGGCAACGGCTGCAAAGGCGGCGACAAGTCGCCGGAACTTCACTGGGCCGGCGCGCCGAAGAAAACGAAGAGTTTCGCCATCCTTATGCTCGACACGACCGCGATCTTCTGGCATTGGGGCATGTACAACGTCGCCGCAACCGCGACCAGTCTACCGCAAAACGCAGGGACGCCGTCGAGCAAGTACGGCAAGGAAGTCCTTAACGACTGGGCAATTTATTACGGCAACAAGAATCGGGGTTATGGCGGCCCCTGTCCGCCTGCGGGTCTGGTGCATCACTACGTCATCACGCTGTATGCCCTCGACGCGACCTTGACCTTGCCAAGATCGGCGCACGTGGAGAATCTCGACCTCGCAATTCGCGGCCACGTTCTAGGAAGCACGGCGATCACCGGTCTTTACAAAACGTAAGCGCCCCCGCTTTCCGCGGCTATCTCCGTACCTTCGATTGGGCGGTCGCACTTCGCGCAGCGGAAATCGAGCTCAACGTTGCCGCCGCAGGCTTTGTGGACGATGTGGCTCGCATCGCGTCCTTTGGTGAAGCGTTTGCCCCAAGCGCGCAGCGCCAGCACGACCGGCCCGAGCGCGTGGCCCTTTTCGGTTAGCAGATACTCGTAGCGATCCGGGTGCGTCTGATAGCGCTGCCGTTTAAAGATACCGGCTTCCGTGAGCCTCTTGAGACGGGCGGAGAGGACGTTGTCGGCGATGCCGGTCGCTTTGAACTCGTCGAACCGCCGAGCTCCTCGAAGCGCGTCACGGATGATGAGCAGCGTCCACCACTCTCCTACGAGGTCGAGCGTTCGGGCAATCGGGCATGGTAAAGCGGCCAAGCTAGCGCGTTGCATACTCAAAGTATAGTCACTTGCATCACGCAAGTCAACGTGCTATAGTGCCTTGTATCACGCAAGTAACCACGCGAAAGTGAGTGACCCCATGCTCGACATTCTTGCCACCTTGTCCGTCGGAGCCACAGCCGGGATGGTCTTCGCGGCAGTTCTCAACTCCTTACCGATCCGTCTAGGCACCCGCGTAACCCTCGGGGCAGCCATCGGCGCGTGGATCGCGCTGGTTGTTGGGATTACGGTCTCCGGCACGCTGGCCGCCGTACCGTTCGTCCTGCCCATTCTTTTCGCGCTGCCCCTGGTTGCCGGGGGACTGGCCGCAACCTCCCTCGCGTCGCGCTCGGCGCTGATGGCGATTCCGGCGACGACGATCATCGCCCTGAATGCGCCGCGCGTGCTCGGGATATTTATGCTTATCGCCGCTCTCGACGGTCGTATGAGCGGTCCCTTCCCCTACTCGGCCGGCATCGGCGACGTCATCACGGGCCTATTCGCCCTTCCCGTCGCGCGCTTGGCAGCGCGCAACCTGCGCGACGTGCGGGTGCTGGGGTGGAATATCTTCGGTACCCTCGACCTCATCGCAGCCGTGTCGCTCGGGATACTCTCAGCGAACGGTCCATTGCAGATCATTCATGCGGGAATCGGCTCGACCGCGATGGCGACCCTGCCGTGGGCTCTCATTCCGACGGTGCTCGTGCCCAGCTATCTGATTGGCCACGCGCTCGCTTTTGCTCATGTGCGCGCGGCGACGGCGGCCGGGAACAGCGCTGAGCCTCGACTGGCACAGGCGTAGCCCAGCGATTGCAGCGCCCGGAGCGGTTATGCGAACGT
>JASHZC010000321.1 GCA_030042755.1 Vulcanimicrobiota bacterium
TCGCGCCCGGAACGGGAGCATATCCCCAGTGAATGACGTAGTAATCGTATGGCCCAAGCACCGTCTGGAAGTAATCGCCCTGCGGCGTTCCCTTTGGCCAAACGTTCGTCGGCGAATACTCCATCACGCTACTCGCGACACCGTATCGCGAGGTGAACGCGCGGCTTTGAAGCTGCTTGGCCGTGTAGGCTTCGGAACCGATGAAGTTGTGCCGCAGCCCCCAGTCGTGGCCCGATTCATGCAGCACGATCGCCTTGAGAAATTCGTCGGAATACCATTGAGGCACACCGTATCCGCCGTAGCGGCTCGTCGCTGCGAGCGCGACCATGCCATACCCGTAGTTGACACGCTCTCCCGCCACGAACGTGCTCGCCCCCAGCGAGCGAGTCAGCATCGACGAGTGCGATTGCGGTGCGACGAGAGCCGGATACTCGAACTTGCCCAGACGCATCAGATCGGAGTCGATGACGACGCCGGACTTGATCATCTCACCGGTGTAGGGATTGTAAAGGAGCTGCGCCTCGGCGAAGCCGCCTTCCGTTTCGGTCAGCCAGCGTACGACGTTATAGCGAATATCGTCCTGATCGAAATTTGGATCGTCCGGCTGATCTTTCACTTCGACGACGTTGCTTATCCCGATCCGTTCGAAGGCCTTGTTCCACTCCAGAAGGGCACTGCGAATGGGCTCGCGATATTGCGTCGGAATCGTGTTACTCAGATAGTAGACGACCGGCTTGACCGCAGGCGACATCGGCTTGCTCGGATCGGAAGCTCGAATGTTCCAACGAACGATGAAGTTGCGATCCTTGTTCCAAAGATCGTCGCTCGAAAAATCGTCGTGTGCGTTAACGAAATAGCCGACGCGGTCGTCATAGAGGCGCGGCACATATGTATCGTCCTGCGGGATCTCGGCAATGTTGTATTGCACGGTCATCTGCAGGTTGCGCGCGTCTGGTTCCATGCTTAGCACGTCCGCAGCTGGGC
Source organism: Vulcanimicrobiota bacterium (assembly GCA_030042755.1). The sequence continues at coordinate 985 of JASHZC010000321.1, forward strand.
GCATCGAGGTAAACGTCTGCGATACATTGACGATGACGTTGTTCGGGAAGTCTTTCGTCTGATCGAAATACGACTGTTGCGGATCCATACGGTAGGCGCCCAGCGGATTGAGCATGCCTCCATTGAGCTGCGTAAGCATGTCGCCGATGTCCGTAACGTCTTGCAGCAGCGGCGAAACGTCGAACACCACGTTCCCAGTCTTGTGGTCGACCGCTAAGACCTTTCCGACGCCGAGGATCGTTGGCGCCGAAGCGACGTCGACGGCGTTCGCGACCGGTGCGCCTCTGTTGGCGAGAAATCGCGTGCTTGGGAGCAAGATCGCCACTTTGTCGTCTTGCTGCACGAAGCGAATGATACGCACGGGTGCCCGGTCGGTGATGCCGGAGAAAATGCCGGCGCCGATGCCGTTCACCGGCACGCTCAGCTCGACGAAATCTTGGTTGAACTGATCCGGTTTCAATTCGAATGCCACGGTGCCGCTTTTATCGCGCCACACGGTGAAAAGACCGCGCTGTGCCTGTGCCGTGGCAGTGTACTTGTCGTAGGGCATCGCGCCGACGTCGGGCGAGCCCGACGGTGACGCGGATGGCGAGGGCGTTGAGGCGACGGTTCTAGCGATTGACGGGGCCGACGCAGCAAAACCGGCGAGGGCAGCAACCAAAACAAACGCGATGGTTTTCACGGCATCTCCTCACGTGCAAAGCAAACAGACAATACGTTGGACGCCGCCCTGCCGCCCGCCTAGCGGCACCCTGGTGGTCCCAATTCTTTTAACGAAAAACGGCTCGTCCGACGCTGGACGGAGCAAAGCAATGGCGATTCGCACATACCTCGGGTTGGCTGCCGCTGCAATTCTTTCGCTTTCCGCATGCGGAGGCAGTGCTACGAGTTCGATGCCAGCGGCAAATATGCCGCAATCAAACCTGACGGCGAATGCGACGATTTCATCCGTTGCATACGCGGCATATCCGAGCAGCGCACCTGCAGGCGTTCGTATCTACGTGCATCTTCCGCTGCGCAATAGCGCGCAGCTCGACAAACTGATTCAGGAGCAGAGCACGAAGGGCTCGTCGCTCTACCACCACTGGTTGACTCCCGCGCAGTTCCGCTCCGACTACGGTCCGACGTCGAGCGAACTGCAGAGCGTTGCCTCGACATTGAGCGCACAGGGGTTTAAGACGTACATCACGTCGCAAGGCGTCGTTGCCGATGGCCCGCAAACAACGGTCGAACGCGTTTTCAAGATACAACTGAGCGCGCGTAAAGCTCCAATGTCGCGCGGCAACCCGGTGACGCTCCTTCAAGCCAATCGCGCTCCGACGTTGCCGGCTTCTTTCACGGCACTCGGAGCGCACGTCGCCGCATTTGCACCGCTTCCGGCGCTGCACCCGGACTCGACGAAGATCTCGCAGCAGCCGCTTCCGGAGAATCGTTATAGCCCCGTCGGCGGCTACTGGTTCGACGATCTCAAGCAAGCATATCAATATCCCGCGTATCAAACCGCAAACGGCGCCGGTCGCACCATCGGTATCGTCGCAGCATGCGACTTCCTCGATAGCGATATGTCACTCTACTTCGGTCACGAGAATCTTCCCGTGCCGAACATCGTTCGTCGTCCGGTGGACGGCGGCAGTCCGTCGCTGAGCCTCGACAACGGTGACTGTTTTGAGGTATCGCTCGACGTGCAGCAATCGGGTGGTTCAGCGCCTGGTGCAACGATCGTAGTCTACGAGGCGCCGGACGCGTCGATCGTACCGTCATTTCTCGACATGGACACGGCAATCGTCGAGGACAACAAGGCTGACGTCGTAAGCTCGTCGTTCGGCCTGTGCGAACTCGACTTTACCGCAGCCTATAACGACGGCGAGGATTTTACGTACCTCATCGACGACTTCCACGACCTCTATCGCCAAGGTAACGCGCAAGGCATTAGCTTCGTGAACTCGTCGGGCGACTTCGGCGCACTGAACTGCACCGACACCAGCGGCACGGTCGCGACGCTCGGCGTCAACTGGGCAGCCGACGACACCGATGTGACCGGCGTTGGCGGAACGAACCTCGTCACGTCGTTCACCAGTGGGTCGCTCAATTCTACGTACGTTTCCGAAAATGCAAACTTCGATACGTTCTCGGCGAGCTCGGGTGAACCGTCGGGGGAAGTTTTTGGATCGGGCGGCGGAAAGAGCGTCTTGTTCGCCAAGCCACCCTATCAATATCTGGTAAACACCGGCGCGACGACGCGCACGGTTCCCGACGTTGCGATGCACATGGGTGGATGTCCGGCCGGTTCGGTGACACCATGCGGACCCGATCGTAGTTACGATCTCGCCGTGGTCGGCGGCGAACTGTTCGGCCTGATTGGAACGAGCGCCTCATCGCCGGAGTTTGCAGGCCTGCAAGCCGTTCAGGACGAGCTCCTTGGAACTCGCGCCGGAAACGTCAATTATCTGCTCTACGCGCTTGCCGCAATCGGCTCAGCCGGAAACGGACCGATCTTCCACACCGACATTCCTGGAAACAACGGATTCTACTCGACGCACCGCGGCTACAACCTCGTTCTCGGAAATGGAACGCCGTACGGAGCGCAATACGACCTCGACCCGTTCGGCCCCGAGGCAGGTACTCCTCAGACTCCCAGCAACCCGTAACGCGCCTTAGTCGCGAGTGTCGAGCATTTCCCTGATCGCGTGAACGACGACCGTGCCGTCGGCGGTGCGATCTAACGTGCGTTGCGCCGGCTGTTTGCGCGCCAAGCGCCGCTCACCAAGGTCGGTCAATGTAAACCGCCAGTGAACCAGCCGGCACAGAAAATGGTCGGAAAAGATCTCACCGGTCCGCGACGGTCCATCGACCACCGCGACCTGATTGACCGCGCCGGGGACCTCCTTCTCCCAAGTCCACCCATCCTCGGTAAGCCGAGAGTGGCCGCGCCCGGCAAGGTCTTCTTCGACGATGCCAACGAGGGTCTGAAAATCCATCGAAACTACCCTGCAAAGCGGTATTTG
>JASHZC010000322.1 GCA_030042755.1 Vulcanimicrobiota bacterium
CGCGGCATAGGAATGCCTGCGAGCGGGCGCGTAACCTCGGCAACGCGTAGCGCCGTCGTAGCTCAGTGGTAGAGCACTTCCTTGGTAAGGAAGAGGTCTCGGGTTCAATCCCCGACGACGGCTCCATAGAAGGCCCGGCGAATGGGGCCTTTTTTATCGCTTTCGTCCAGCCGTGATATCTCAATCAGTTGGATTAGCGTTCGGCGCCTTTGGACGTCGCAGATTCCACAACCCCTGCGCTGAGAGGATGGCGGAGACGACGGAGGTCACGGCGAGCGCGAGAAGTGTCCAAACGAAGAAGAACGCTCCACTGGACTCAGCGAGCGTGCCGGCGGCCAGTCCTCCTGGTCTGCTGACGTGAACGGTGAAAACGACCATGCCCGCAACGGATCCGAGGAGCATGATCGCATGCCCCGATCGCCGCTCGGCGATCACCAGCGTCCCGTATAGCCAGATGACGAGGACAGCGACTACCAAGACACTCGATGCCAGTGACCTATCGGTCCCATAGACGATGTCATCCGTCAAGTGAAGCGAGAGAAGGACGATCGAGAGCAGAGACATGATGGCTAAGACATTGTTGCGCTTCATATGGGAGACGGCTCCATTTCTCACCGCAATAACGTTAGCCGGCCGCCGTCGGTGCAGAGGATGACGAGCAGCATCGAGATGAAGATCAGCTCGTAGTTCCATCCGAGGCCGCTCTTGCCCCAGAAACCGGTCTTCCAGACGAAGATCTTTTTTTGTATTGCGCCGAGCATGATGAGGATCAAGCCAATACACGCGAGTTGCGTCAGCACGCCGAAGATGACCGCCAGAGCGCCAAGCAGTTCGGCCACCGCCAAGAAGACGGTAACGCTTTTGGGCAAACCGAGGCTGGCGGCGCGCGCGCCAGGATCCTTCAGATCGTTGTAGCCGCTGTCGGCGAAGACCAACCCGACCATGACTCTAAGAAAGAGCAGGCTATAAGCCGTGAAGGCGGCAGCGTGCGGAAACACGCTTTCTTCTTGCTCGCCCAACCGAGTAAGCACCTTTTTGCGCGGATTCTAACCACAAACGCATCCAGGCGGGACTATAATGAGGACAAATGATGCGCTACTCACAGTTTTCAGTGTTTTCAAAGCTCGTCGCCGCGGTCGCAGCGGCGGCCGCTCTCGCGCTCCCGGCCCTTGCCGGAGCGCAGGAACAACAGGTCCCCAGCTATGGGACGCCCGTGGCTCGACAGGAATCGATCAAGGGTACCCTGACCGGCTTTGACGGCCAGTACATCGTCTACATGCGTGACGATCGCGGATACGACGATCACGTCACGCTGCACCAAGGCACGGAAATCAATCCAACCGGCATTCGCCTCGTCGAGGGCATGCGCGTGACCATCTGGGGTCGCGCCGACGGCCCCACGTTCCAGGCCAATCGCATTGACGTGAGTCCTCCGGATTACGGTGGCTCTGGTTACGGCGGCGGCTACGGGGGCGGCTGGTATCCCGGCTACTACGGCGGCTACGGCAATCCGTATTGGGGCGTCGGCTTAGGTTTCTGGGGCGGCTGGCCCGGCTGGGGCTGGGGTTACGGCTGGCCCGGCTGGGGCGGCTTCTATGGCGGCTACTATGGCGGTTATCCCGGTTACTATCGCGGCCCGTATTACTATCGCGGCGGCTACCCCGGCCGCAGCGGCACCATCAGCGCTCCGCCGCGTGGCGGCGGTGGTGGCGGTGCGGTGCACGGTGGTGGCGGCGGTGGCGGCTCGGTGCACGGCGGACCTCCGCGCTAGCACTCTCTAGCTTTACCAAACCGGCAGTTCGAAGGGTCGCTTACCAGAGCGACCCTTCCGCTGCCAGAATGTAGAGAATCGGACCCAGACCCCAGATAATACTGACGACGAACCAGACGATTTTCTTAAACGTCGTCATGTCCCCGCGCGCGATCAGATTGATCCACATCAGGATCATCGCGATCGGATGCAGGATAATCGAAAGCAGGATCTCCAGCAGCAGCTTCATACCCGCCCTATTCGTTCCGCATCGCTCCGTCGCTTTCGTGGGTTATGCGGGCCGGGGGACAGGACGATGAAGCACGACGTCACGCCGGAGATCCAAAAAGACGAGGCGGAATGGAAGGCGCAGCTCGGGCCCGAGCGTTATCACATTCTGCGTGAAGCCGGCACGGAAGCGCCGTTTTCCGGCAATCTGCTAAACGTTCACGACGACGGCACCTTTGTCTGCGGCGCCTGCGGCCAAACGCTCTTCACCTCCGACGCGAAATTCGACTCCGGCTCCGGTTGGCCGAGCTTCACCCACGCCGAGCAGCAGCAGAACGTCCGCCTTCTCGACGACGACAGTCACGGGATGCATCGGATCGAGGTGCGCTGCGGGCACTGCGACTCTCATCTCGGCCACGTTTTCGATGACGGTCCCGGCCCGAGCGGCACGCGGTACTGCATCAACTCACGTTCGCTCGATTTCGTCCCGCGATGAGCATCAAAGCGCAATTCCCGGAGGAGCAAACCGTCGACGGCAGCTTCGAGCGCCAAGAAGACGCGTTCAACGACTGGGTGACGGCCGACGGCAGCTCCGACTATCCGGCCCAAGCCGGGCGCTACCATCTCTACGTTTCGCTGGCGTGCCCGTGGGCAAGCCGCACCGTCATCCTGCGCAAGCTCAAAGGCTTGGAAGCTGCGATCGGGATGACGGTCGTCGATCCGATTCGCGACGAGCGAGGCTGGCGGTTCACCGCGGAGGAGCCGGATCCGATCAACGGCTGGGCCTTTCTCAGCGAGGCATATTTTGCCAGCGATTCGGGATATGACGCTCGCGTCACCGTGCCGATCCTGTGGGATAAAGAGCGCCGGCGCATCGTCAGCAACAACGACGACAACATCATGCGCATGTTAGGAAAAGAGTTCGATGCGTTCGCCCGCAATCCGGAGCTCGATCTCTATCCGCGCGAGCTCCGCGCCGAGATCGATCAGCTCAACGGCCGGCTCTACGAAACGTTCAACAACGGCGTCTATCGCGCCGGCTTTGCCACGACGCAAGCCGCGTACGAGCGCGCTGCCCACGGCGTCTTCGAAACGCTCGACGCGATGGAAGAGCGCCTTGCAAACCGTCGCTATCTTTTCGGCCCGAAGCCGCTCGAAAGCGATTGGCGGTTCTTCGTGACGCTCGTTCGTTTCGATCCGGTCTACTACGGCCACTTCAAGTGCAACCTGCGCCGGATCGTCGATTACAAGAATCTCTACGGTTATCTGCGCGACCTCTACCAGATCCACGGCATCGCCGAAACGGTCGACTTCGACCAGATCAAGCGCCACTATTACGTGACCCACGACGATATCAACCCGACTCGGATCGTGCCGATCGGTCCCCTGCAGGACCTCAACTCCG
>JASHZC010000034.1 GCA_030042755.1 Vulcanimicrobiota bacterium
AGCACCGGCTCCAGCGCGGGAGTCGCGCAAGCGATGGCGGGCCGCGTACAAATTGGCACGTCCGATGCGTTCATGACCGACGCGCAGTTGCACGGCAACCCCGACATCATAAACATTCCGCTCGCGATTTCGGCGCAGACTATCAACTATAACGTTCCCGGACTCAATCGTGCCGGCGTGCACTTGGACGGACCCACGGTTGCCGGAATCTATTCGGGGGACATTCGCTTTTGGGATGCGGCGGAGATCGTGGCGCTCAATCCGAACCTGAAACTGCCGCACCATGAGATCGTGCCGATCCATCGCAGCGACGGCTCGGGCGACACGTTCATCTTCACGCAATTCCTCTCGTTCTCGACACCCTCGTGGGACGACGCAGCCGGCACTGGAAACACGGTCGAATGGCCCTCGGTGCGGGGCGCGCTAACGGCGATTGGAAACGAAGGAATGCTCAAGACGCTGCGAACGACACCTTACTCGATTGCATACATCGGCGTCAGTTTTCACGACGCGCTCGATAGGGACGGACTCGGTACGGCGTGGCTCAGGAATCAGGACGGAAAATTCGTGTTGCCTACCCCCCAGACGGTGACGGCGGCCGCCTCCTCACTCGGACCGAGGACGCCCGCCGACGAGCGACTGAGTCTCGTTTTTGCGCCCGGTCCGGATTCGTATCCGCTCGTCAATTATGAGTATGCAATCGTTTCGAAGAGACAACCGAACCCCGCCACCGCGCAAGCCGTTCGCTCGTTTCTTTTCTGGTCGATCGAACCGTGCGATGGTAATGCTGCGAGCATGCTAAATGCGGTTCATTTCATCCCGTTACCGGAATACGTACGTGCACTGAGTTACACCCAAATCGCATCGATTAAGTAATTGAATAGGAGCCTAGACATGTTCGACGTACTCAAAGGGCTTGCCGGCGGTCAACTCGATCCCCAGTCGCTCGGACAGGCAGCGAGCGATCATCTCGGAACGCTCGATAGCGGCCAGATCGCCGATCATTTGCAAACTGCCGCGTCAAATCTGCAAGCCAACGGTCAGGGCGATCTCGCATCGCAAGCGACCACGCTGATTTCGCAGATCTCCAGCAATCCGGACGGCGCGGTTACCGACGTGACCACGTTCATTCAAAGCAATCCGCAAGTGCTGGAGCATTTTGCGCCGGATTTCGCGCAAGGGATCCTTTCGAAGCTCTAACGAAACGACGCGCCTCGGTAGCATACCCAGGTAGGGTATAGCGGCGAGGCCGGGAACGTTGCGCGGTATGAGTCATACCGTGGCAAACAAAGACAAGCTTCTCGCGCGCGTGCGGCGCATTGCGGGCCAGCTTGAAGCCGTGGTGCGCGCGCTCGAAAACGAGGAGGAATGCGGTGAGGTGCTGCACCGAATCGCTGCGGCGCGCGGAGCCATGAACGGCTTGATGGCCGAGGTCCTCGAAGGGCACGTTCGGACCCACATTCTCGAAAGTCGCACGGCCAAAGCATCGGAGCGAGAGCGTTTTGCCGACGACCTCATGGGAGTCGTGCGCGCGTATCTGAAGTGAGCGCGTGGGCAAAGAATCGCTGCTCGTCCTAGCGGTGGTTGGGGTCGGGATCTTTCACACGATCGTGCCGGATCACTGGGCCCCGATCGTGCTCGTGGCGCGCGCGCGAGGCTGGTCGCGCGCGGAGACGGCTCGCGCGGCCTTCATCGCCGGGTTCGGCCATACGGTTTCAACGTTAGCAATCGGTGTGGCGGTTTGGGTTGCGGGCCTTGCCGCCTCGTTGCGTTTCGGACACAGTGTTTCCATCTTTTCCAGCATCGCACTCGTAGTGTTCGGAGCGTGGATCGCCTTGGGCGCATGGCGAGAGCAGCGTGAAAGCGTGCGCGAGCGCGCACCCGCTCAGGGGAAAACGACGTCCAGGATCGCGCTGCTGCTTATTCTCGGTTCGTCGCCGATGGTCGAAGGAATCCCCGCATTTTTTGCGGCGGCGAAGTTCGGCCCGGGTCTGCTTGCCGTCATGTCGGTCTGTTTTGCCGTTGCGACGATCGCGACGTACGTCGCGACGTGCGTTCTCTCGGGGACCGCCTTAGCGCGGTTCCATTTGGGACCGCTCGAACGGTACGGCGAGGTGGTCAGTGGAACCCTCGTCGCGCTGGTCGGCCTCGTCTTTCTCATGTGGCCGGTCTGGTAGTGCCTCGAGCTTGCGCCGAAGCATCGTTCCCGCGAGCTCGATCCGCGGTTCCGCAAACGTCCTTGAGAGAAGCTCGTACGTGGCTAACGCATCGTCGTGCACGCGCTTCACGTCGGATCGAGTAAGGTCGCTTGAGCCGCCTTTCGCGGACGGCGCACGTGCGGCTTCCAAGTCCAACGCAATCCCGCTGCGCTCCGTCAAGTCACACTGCAAGCGATTGCGGTACTCCGGCGAGGTCACGAGTAAGTCGGAATCGATCGTATCGTCGACGTAGGGAAGTGCGTTGCACGCCGCTACGAGCCAGAAAGCGACGAAGGAGCGATACAACGTGGGCAGCGATGCCAGCGCCACAAACCGTTCGCACTCCGGGTACGTTTTCTTGAACGTGCCGCGCCGGAGGCTGGAGATGCGTAGGCCGAGTGATGCGAGCGTCGCCGCAACCAGCGGATCGTCCGCGTGCTGGACGAGTAGCGCAAGGCGTGCAGCAAGGAAATAGCCGTTACCACTCGTCGCCAACCGGTAGGAGGACGTCCACTGCGCGAGCGGATCGCGAACGACTGCAATGTGTGCCGCCTGCGGAAAGTGATGACGCATCCAACCAACGCGGCCGAGCGAGCGGCAAAACTTCAAAACCGGCATCTTCCCCGACGCGTGCGCCAGTTCCAGCAGATTGCTCAGATAGGCATAGAGCTTATGCTCGTCATCCTGCGGCAGCGCAAAATAGCGATCGAACGAAAACGAGCGGTCGAAACCGAGGACGCCTTGTTTGCGTGGCCGGAGCAACGCCGTGTACTCCTCGAAGTACGGCCGGGTCAAGGCGTGTTTGGACTCCCACGAATCGGGATGAATCTCGGGAAGGCCTTCCAGCGTCAGCCCTGCGAGCGTCTCGTGGAGCGGCTCGTAAAACGCCATCGTTTCGGGCTGCTCGCGAAAGGCGTTCCAGATCCACGTGCCGGCGCTGCGCCAGCCGCTATGCAGGAAGACCGCTTCGATTGACACGGGGATATGTGCAAACCTCGGATGCTTTAAGGAAGGGGAAGAGCGTCAGACTGCTTTCCCGGCTATCTATTCCCTCCTTAGCTTAATCCAATCGCTGAGATACGCCTGAAAAAGCCGCTCTCAAAAAGTCCTCGGCTGCGACCGAACCCCTAAAGGATGGCCTTGAATGCGGTCTCGATCTCGATTTCTTGGGCGATCGCCCAATACCGCCA
>JASHZC010000323.1 GCA_030042755.1 Vulcanimicrobiota bacterium
GCGGCCGCGGCGCCCGAGCGCCGGCCGAAGACGATCGTGTCGAGCAGAGAGTTCGCGCCCAGGCGATTGCCGCCGTGCACGCTCACGTTCGCCACCTCGCCCGCGGCGTAAAGCCCGTCCACCCAGGATGCTCCGTCGATGTCGGTCTTGATGCCGCCCATTTCATAATGCATGCCGGGGCGCACCGGGACCGGATCTTTGATTAGGTCGATGTCCAAATAGTCGAGCGCCATCTCGTGGATCTGCGGCAGCTTCTTCAGGATCACGTCCGGCCCAAGATGCCGCATGTCGAGCAGCACGTTGCCGTTGATGCCGCGCCCCTCGGCAATTTCGGTGGCCTCGGCGCGCGAGGTCACGTCCCGCGCAGCGAGCTCCATCTTATTCGGCGCGTACTTCTGCATGAAGCGCTCGCCCAACGAGTTGAGCAGATAGGCGCCCTCGCCGCGCGCGGCTTCGGTCATCAGAAAGCCGCTTCCGGCGAGCGTCGTGGGATGGTACTGCACCATCGCCATATCCATCAGCGGCGCGCCGGCGCGGTAGGCCAGCGCGTACCCATCGCCGGTGCAGATCAAAGCATTGGTGCTCGGCTCGTAGAGGCGTCCACATCCCCCGGCCGCGACGATGACGGCCTTGCAACGCAGCAGGTGCAGCTCGCCGGTGACCATTTCGAGCGCCACCATGCCGCGACAGGCGCCCTCCTCCACGTGCAGCGCGGTGGCAAACCACTCCTCGTAGACCTTGACGCCGGCTTTGAGGATTTGATCGTAGAGCGTGACCAGCAATGCTTGACCGGTGATGTCGCCGACGAAATAGGTGCGAGCCAGCGATGCGCCGCCGAAGGCGCGCCGGCCGAGCTTCCCTTCCTCGTTGCGATAGAAGATGACGCCCATGTGCTCGAACTCGATGATGTCGGCCGGAGCTTCCCGGGCCATCACCTCGACGGCGTCTTGATCGGCCAAGTAATCGCTGCCCTTGACAGTGTCGAACGCGTGCGATTCCCACGTGTCATCCTCGGAGATCGCCGCGTTGATGCCGCCTTGCGCGGCACTGGAGTGGCTGCGAATCGGATGAACCTTGGTAACGACGGCTACGTCGGCGCCGACGCGCGCGGCTTCCAACGCGGCGCGCATGCCGGCCAATCCGGCACCGAGGACGACAACGTCGTGATCGAACGTCACGCGACGGGGTTTCCCGAAGACGTCTCCCGACCCCTAGTTGCCAAGCGCGCTCGGCGCAGCCTCCGACTTTAGTCGTGCGGCGCTACCATGTCACCGCCATGAAGCGGTCCGAACATGAGCGCCAACAATGCCCCCATCAAGACGAAACCTGCGCCGAACGCGACCGCTTCCCACGTATTGCGAAGATCGAACGTGCCGACGTGAAGCACGAGTTCGTAACCGACGACGATGTTAAATGCTCCCCATCCGACATTGACGAGCGCGGGAGAGAGCCCCTTACCGGGCGGGCGCGCGAACGGACTCTGAAACGCGCGACCCATCGTCCCCGAGACGAAATGCGGGATCGCGTTGCAGAGAAACATCCCGCCGAAGAAATAGGACACATAGGTGAGCGACGTCATGGTCGAATCTCCCCGCCTACTTTATGCTTATTGCCAAACCGTACGGTATTGAATCTTTGGTGGTGAGCTGCGCGTAGTTCATCGGGGTCCCGCCCTTCGCAGACCAACGATCGACGGTGTTGCCCCTGCCACCGTAGCACGTACCGTGGCCCCAGTCGGTGCCGAAAACGACTTGCTCCTTATCCATGCGCACCACGCCCTGCGCCAAGAAGCAGACTTCCTTTCCGTTAAAGTCATCGTAGTTTGTCGCTGCTCCCATAACGCCTTGCTCCGATACCGGATAGCTGCAGGCGCCCGGATTAAACCCACCGCAGGACTGATCGAAGACGATCCAGGTATGCAAGATTTCATCCCACTGCACGGCGCCGGGTTGATAAATCGTTCCGTGCGTTAGGCTGATCGTCGTGCAGTTGGACGCACCACACCGGGACACCACAGACCCGTCGTTGGACGATCCATCCACCCACAGCTCTCCCTTTTCGCTGTAGCCGGCGAAATAATAGTTGTATTGCTGCGGATTACTCAGAAGGATCGGCTTGGATGACGGACTCGTGTAGATCAGGACCCCTTTGCTGTACTGGGTCACGGCGAGATCGCCGTTACGCGGATTGACCGCGCAGCTCCAAGAACCGGCGCCGTACGGATCCAGGTACGTTGCAACTTGCGTTCCGTCGTGAGAATACTCAAATACGCCGCGATGCTCCACGACGTAGACGTTCCCGGCACTGTCACTGCATTCACCGTGTGGATGCAAAAGGCCCGTGATCTCGCCAACGAGCTTTAGGTCGGGCAGCGTAAAGATGTTTACGTGGCCTAAGCGGTTATTAGCCTCGAAAGACACGAAGACCAATGGAACGTTCGTGAGGTCGCGCAAGACCGGCGTTCCCTGACGATCGGGCTGCAGCGCAGCTCCAGGTGGCGCTTGCAGCGAAGCACCACAGGCGGTTAAGGACGCTATGAGTGCCATCGCGCAAGGCGCGCTATATCGAAACACGATCGATACCTCGTGCGGACTCCACCGAAGACATTGCCGCTAGCTCCATCATAGCACGGTAGCGTGCGGAGCGGAGCCGGCCTTACTGCTCCGGCGCGATACCGAGCTGGTGGTCGACCATTAGCGTATCCCAAAAGATGCGCAAGAGCCTTATCCTGTGGTCGGTTCCAAACACCATGTACATCGCGCCAGGGTGATCAAAGGCCCGTCCGTTCGGCTGCATCGTCCTGCCCGTAGTCGGGTTTGTATACGGCCCGCGCCAGTGCCCCGTGACGCGCTCGATCGTAACTGCCTTCCACCCGTCGAGAACCGCATCTTCGACGCTGATATGAAAATCCGGATAAGCCGTGAAGATCATGCCGAAGAAGGCGCGGATCCCCGCAGCGTTCAGGGGCTTCGGATTGCTCGGCTGGTCAACGACGGCGTCGGCGCTGAATAGCGCGGTCACTTTGTTGATCTCGTGACTGTTCCAGGCGTTGCTCCAACGGCTGATGTCGGCGGCGGTGACACCACCCTGCGCCGCGGGAACAGAAGCCGGTAGCAGCGACAAGGTGATTATGCCGGCGAGAAGGGCGGGGCGACTAAGTTGCATCGACGCTGCTCCTTAAGTCAGGCTGTCCGGCGCGGATCGTCACTGGCGTCGGCATATTCGAGGCCGAGCGGCCCAATCGCGCTAACTTGTGTGACGTACTCACCGGATTTGGCCCAGTGGAAGTGCCATGTATCTCCGGGAAGTACGAGGACGGTGCCGGGAGGATATGCGGTCACGGCGCTACTGTCAAACTTGTCGCCGAAACCAATATAGAAGACACCGGACATAACCGTGTAGATGCGATCCTCGGGATGGCGATGCGGCATCAGCTTCGCCCCGAGCGGCGCCCTTACGCGGATCAAGTACGGTCCGGCTTCTGTCGGATGCCCCACGAGAACGGCGAGGCTAACCCCTTGTGGAAACGCCGCAAATGGTCGCCATTCGACTTGCTCGGGGAGAACAACCTTAAACTGTTCCTCGTATGGCTGGTGGGCGCTGGGAAACGCGTAGTCGGGACCCGAGTAGTGGTGTGACATACATCGCCTTCTTCTACTTGGCTTGTCCTACTTCGATGATATAGCCGTCTGGGTCGCGTATGTAGCAGCGGAACTCAAAACCGTGGTCTTTCGGTTCGGTGAGAAATTCCGCTCCTCTGTTTCGCCACAGCTCGTAACAGGATTGAATGTCGGCAACGCGGAGGTTTATGAAGCTGCTGACTTCATTGGGATTTGTCGGGGTCTTTAGCATAACGGTAGGTTTGTCGTCGGTCGGGCCACCGCCAACATAGACAATGATCCACGTATTCGCAATCTGAATAAAGACTCGCCCGCTCAGAGGCACACCTCTGTCCGTTATGCGCCCTCCGAACACCTTTTCGTAAAATGATGCCGACCGATCAACGTCGGCTACGGTAAGGAAGTATGCAACCGTGAAGCCTTCCGACGGTGGCATTTGATAGTTCTTTGAATCGACTCGTACATCGCTCATAGCGACAGTTCACCCTCAATCCTGCTTCACTCGCTCGACCCATTGCGAACGCCACGCCGCCGGAGCAAACGGTTCCGCGAAGTACTGCGTTTCGTGGAATACTTTGTCTCCTCGAAACTCGTGGATGTTGACCGTATACCAAGGCTTTCCGTCGTACGCGATAACGACTTCGCTGATCCAAACCGGACCGCTGCCCATTATCCGCAGCACCTTGGATATGCTCGGATGATCCGGGTCTGCGGAGCGCTGAGCGACCAAGTTCGCGCGGCCGCGTATTCGTTCGCCCGATTGAGGGAAGTCCAAAATGACATCTTCGTCGTAGAGGTCGCCCGAAGTGGGTTTCGCCCAACGCTGCTCGATAGCGACGCGAATAGCGGATTCGTCCATAACGCACTCCCCGA
>JASHZC010000324.1 GCA_030042755.1 Vulcanimicrobiota bacterium
CTCAACGTCGCGTATGCCGGGTCGATGGGTTCGATGATGGAAGGGCCCGTGAAAGATACGGTTGCGTCCGCGCTCGGCATTGCGATGCACGGCCGCGCTGCAGGTTCCGACGCACTCGCGCAGCTGATCGTAGGCGGGACGATTCCCGTCGACGTGTTCGTTCCGGTGACGCCCGGCCCGATGATGACGGTGTTGCAGGCCGGCAAAGCGCAGCACGCGACACCGATCGCGCGCACGGAAATGGTGATCGCGTATAGCCCGAAAAGCTCGTTTGCAAACGCGTTTGCCGACGCGGCTTCGGGAAAACCAGGCGCTATGCCCTGGTATCAAATCCTTACGCAGCCGGGCCTGCGTTTCGGACGCACCGATCCGGCGACCGATCCGCAAGGACGTAACATCATCTTTACGCTCCAACTCGCGGAGACATTTTACAAGCAGCCGGGCCTGGTGCAGAAGGTCTTAGGCGATACGATCAATGCATCGCAGATTTTCAGCGAGCCGACCGTGCAGGCGCGGCTGCAAGCCGGCGAACTCGATGCCGCATCGGCGTACAGGACGCAACCGGGACCGTTCGGATTGCCGTTCGCGACGCTTCCCGATGAAATCAATCTTGGTAATCAGTCGATGCATGCAGCCTATCAACAAGCATCGCTCTCGCTGAACGGTAAAATCTATCATCCGCAAGCGCTCGTATATTACGCCGCCCCGCTTGCCGGTGCAGCGCAGCCGCAAAAGGCTGCCGCGTTCGTCGAATGGTTCTCGAGTCCGCAGGCTCAGGCGATCCTGCGCAAATTTGCGTACGATCCGCCGACCGGAGCGGTCGCGCTTTCAGCTTGAAACGCGTCGCGGCGGTTCTTTTTGGCTTGGCCTTGCTCTATCCGTTGGCCGGATTGGCCGTACCGGTTGGTTCGTGGCGTTGGGATGATGCTGCGACCGCTGGAGCAGTGCGCGTTTCGCTCGGGCTGACGGCGATCGCGATGGTCGTCGTAGTCGTGCTCGGTACGCCGATGGCCGCGTACGTTACACGGTGCAGCCCGCGCGAACGCGTCTGGTGGCTCGCGGTGCTGCTGATTTCAGTGCTGCTCCCACCGCTTGCGCTCGGCATTCTTCTCTCGCTCGCGTTCGGTTCGCATTTCGCGAACACGCCGCTCGCATTCGTCGTGACGCAGGTCTACGCGAGTATTGGCTACTACGTCCTCGGCGCGATCGCGGCGCTCCAAAGCGTGCCGCGTTCGCTTGAAGTGCAAGCGGGATTGCTTGGGCACGACCCCTGGAACGTGTTCTGGCGCGTCACCTATCCGATTGCGCGCCTCGGGTTTGCGGTAGCGCTCAGCATCGCATGGGTGCGCGGCCTCACCGAGTTCGGCGCCATCATCATTACTGCGTATTATCCCGCCGGCATGCCGGTCGCGATTTGGACCAACCTCGAAAATTTTGGTTTGCCTGCGGTCATGCCGCTGCTCGTCGTATTTCTGATTACGGCGCTGCCGCTGCCGTGGATCCTGCACGTGCTCGCCTTGCGCCGCAGTGGCGAAGAACAACATGCTTGATGCGCGCATTCGCAAGCGGCGATCGCAGTTCACGATCGACGTCGCGATTCGTATGCAAACGGGCCAGGCGTGCGGCCTGTTCGGCGCGTCGGGAGCGGGCAAAAGCACGATTCTTGCGTGCATCGCCGGGGCCGAGGCGCCGGATGTCGGCCAAATCGTGCTCGACGAAACGGTCGTCTTTCCACCGCCGCTACCGTTACATCGCCGGCGGATTGGTTACCTGACTCAGGATGCCAATCTTTTTCCGCATCTGCGCGTGGCCGAGAACGTCAGATTCGGCATCGTCAACGGCGCGCGCGACGGAAGTGAAGAGTGGATCGCGCAACTGCGTCAGCGGTTGCAGCTCAGTGAAATTTGGAATTCGCACGCATATGCTATTTCGGGGGGCCAAGCACGCCGCGTTGCCCTCGCGCGAATGCTCGCGCCAAAACCACGGCTCGTCCTGCTGGACGAACCGTTTGCCGGACTCGACCGTTACCTTGTGCGCGAGTTGCTCGCCGCGATCGCAGAGTGGCAGCGCGAGCTCGGGTTCATGCTGCTCGTCGTCGATCACGAATCCGACGTGCTGGAGCGGCTCTGTACGCGCGCGGCGGTCGTCGAACACGGCACGATCGTGCAAGAGGGAACGTGGAGCGAGCTCCGGTCGAATCCGGCTACGCCGCTTTTGGCGCAACTGCTCGCGCCATTGTAATGTCGTGAAAGAAGCATCCATGATTGGCCTACTTCCGTTCTTGCTTGCGGCCGTGTTGCCGGCCGACGCGGCGATGCCGCGGTATCAGCACATTTTCGTAATCGTTGAAGAGAATAAGGATTACGACCGCATTGTCGGTAATCCCGATGCCCCGATCCTGACGCAGCTAGCAAAAACCTATGGCGTGGCATCCGAGTTCTTTGCCGAGACGCACCCGAGCGAACCGAACTACGTCGCGCTCGTTGGCGGTTATACGTACGGTATCCGCGATGACGACGGGTACTATTGCAAACCGGGCGATTCACGACGGGAGTGCGGCCACAGCGGACGATCCGGCTACGTCGATCACACCATCGATGCACCGAG
>JASHZC010000325.1 GCA_030042755.1 Vulcanimicrobiota bacterium
CCGGTGATGTGAATTTCGTCGACCATCGGGTGAGCGCACAAAATCTTCCCGATGTCGGCTCCGCCGTATACGAATCGCACGTACCCCTCATCCACGAGCGGCTTGAACGCCTGCTCGAAGATCGGTCCGAGGTAGTCATTGACGGGGTTCATTTTTACGATGCAGACCGTATCGTCTGCAACGAGCTTGTAGAGAACGTCGAGGGGCGCGATCGATGCGATGTTGCCGGCGCCAAGCACGAGGGCGGTTCGCGGGGGCACGCTCTGCTTGTACGACATCGCGATCGTTTCGAATAGCGAGGCGCGCGAGATGCCGTGTTGCATCCACACCTCGGCCCGGATTCCAGACAATAAGAGCTTGTCGTAACGGTTGACCGGAAAAACGTCGACGACGACTTGACCGTCGGGGCGCGTACGCACGCGCTCCAGAGGAATCGACGGCGCGCCGTCGCGCGCAATCTCGCGCAGCGTTCGAATGTAGCGGTTGAGGGCATAGAGCACCGCCCACGGCCCGCTGATCCACTCCTCGCCTGCCAGCGGTGTGCCCTCCACACCTTTGGCTTTTGCCGCGGCCGTCGCCCAGGGCCTCGCTTGCGCGTACACGGTTTTTCGTACGCTCTGCAACAATTCGGCCTTTGGGCCGGCCCTAAGGAGAACCCAACGCCGCGATGCTTCGTGAAGTTCGCGCAGCGCACGATCGATGTCGGGGATCGTTGCGACGGTGGTCACGTGTTCGCCGAAACCATCCACTGGATACCGAAGCGATCGGTCAGCGTTCCGAACTTACCGCCCCAGAACGCTTGTTGAAACGGCATTGTAACGGTGCCGCCTTTTGCAAGCGCGTTAAAGAGACGTTCAGCTTCGGCGGAATCGCTGGTTGCAACGGAGAGAGCGATGTCGTCCTCACCATTCGGCGGGGTTCCGGGCCGTCCGTCGGAGGCCATAAAACGCAAATCCCCGGCGACAAAGCTCGCGTGCATGATTTTATCGCGGAATGCCGCATCGACGTGCTCCTCCATCGGCGACCCGCCAAACCGGCTCAATCCGACGATCTCGCCGCCGAAGCACTGGGCGTAGAAGTTCAGCGCTTCTTCGCAGGTCCCGTGAAAGTAGAGATACGGCTCGAGTTGCATGCTGGGCCTCCCCAACCATGAAGGACGCAGAAGCCTTGGCGATTCGTCCGCCTGCCCCTCTTAGGTCAACGCGGCGGGAACGTTCCGGCGGTGTTGGCGTATACACGCACGTGCTTCCGAGCTTCGGTAATCCGCAGGATCTACGCGACATCGAGGAACGTTTGGCGGCCGCTCCGGACGACGTGGAGCTGTTGTTCGCTCGCGCGTGCGCGCTCGATTTGCTGGGCCGGAACAACGACGCTCGGGACGCGTACATCGCGGTGATCAAACGCGAATCGACGCATCTCGGAGCGTTGAGCAATCTCGGAACGCTGCTCTACAATGCAGGCTATCGCAGCGCAGCGCGGCTGACCTATTCGGAAGTGCTCAAGCACCACCCGCAAGATCTGCGTACCCTTGTGAACCTTGGCAACGCGCTCCTTGAATCGGGCGATCTTGCGGAGTCTCGCCAAGCATACGAAGCGGCGCTAGCCGCTGACACCGAGTTTGCGCCTGCGCATCAGGGTCTCAGTCACGTCTTGGCTCGCCTGGGCGATCGGGAAGCCGCCGAACTGCACCGGCAGATCGGCTTCTCGGCGATGCCGGTCTCGGTCGGGGCGTTTCGTGGTGAGGGCATGCCGGTTTCACTATTGCTCCTATCGTCGGCTCACCGCGGCAACGTCCCGGTTGACGTACCGCTCGACGATCGAACGTTCCTGACGATCAAGCTCTTCACCGACTACTACGATCCGGAGTTGCCGCTACCGCCGCACGACGTCGTGTTCAATGGGATCGGAGACGCCGACTTATGTGCGGGATCCCTGGCAGCCGCGCAAGCGTTGTTAGAAACGCACAACACCCGCGCGATCAATCCGCCCGAGTGCGTGCGCATAACTGGGCGCGCACAAATCGTCGAGCGTTTACGTGGGATCGACGGCCTGGTCGTTCCACGCATCGAGGAGATGGATCGCTCGGCACTGATGCGGCTCGATCGCTTTCCCGTACTCGTGCGCGCACCCGGCTTTCATACCGGGGAATTTTTCGAATTAGTCCGCGAGCGCGCGGAGCTCGAGGACGTCGCCGCGCGTCTGCCGGGAGAACGGTTCCTCGCGATCGAGTTGCTCGATGCGCGCGGACCGGATGGCGTTTATCGCAAGTATCGCGTGCTCGCGATCGGGGGAACGTTGTATCCCGTGCATCTGGCCCATTCTACGAAGTGGAAGGTGCACTATTTCTCGGCCGATCTCGTGCGAACGAAGGAGGCAATCGCCCAGGAAGAAGCATTCTTGAGTGACATGCGCAGTGCAATCGGCGAGCGTGCGTTACGCGCGATCGAAGTAGCAGCCGCTCGAATCGGTCTGGACTACTTCGGAATCGATTTTGCGCTCGATCGAGAAGGGAACGTACTGCTCTTCGAAGCGAACGCGACGATGCGCGCGGTCGTCCCCATCAACACCGATCCAAACGAAGCGCGGCGTCGAGCGGCGATCGCCGCCAACGCCGCGTTCCGCGAGTTGGTCTTGAGAGAAGCGGCAAACTTCAACTAATAAGTTCGCGCTCGACCATGATCGTCCGCGGGTCGATCAAGTGCTTGTTGAGGCCGAGCTTGTCGGCGGGAACGCCGAGCGCAAATGCAACGAGCTGCGGAAGGTGGAACGTCGGCAGATCGGTCCGTCCCCAGCGCGCAGCGGCATCCTGCTGGTAGCCGTCGAGTGCGAGATGGCAGAGCGGGCAAGGCGTGATCACGGCTTCAGCGCCATGATCCTTTGCTATGCGCATGTTTTGACCGACCATGTTGGCCGCGATTCCGTCTTTTTCGAGCTGGACGTGGAAGCCGCAGCACCGGGTCTTTCCGGCATAGTCGATTGCCTCGCCGCCCAGGGCTTCGATCACGTCTTCAAGGGAGTGCGGATTACGCGCGGACTCCCACCCGTTGACGTTCTCGGGCCGAATGATGTGGCATCCGTAGAACGGCGCAACCTTTAGACCGTTCAG
>JASHZC010000326.1 GCA_030042755.1 Vulcanimicrobiota bacterium
CAACCAGCGCCCGTCCGGCCACGCGCACGAGGCCGTTCACGACGCTGCGAATCCCCGACGCGCTCGGAGGTCCGATCAATTCGTAGAACGCACCGGTACGTACTCGCACGAAGGCGAGTGCGCCGGCTGCAGTCTGCAGAGGAGAAAGCTCCAGCAATTCGCTCGCCGGCGAACGCGGCAATACGCCGCGGGCAGTAGCGATGACGGTGCCCGGTTCGAGCCATAGTCGTGGCTTCGTTCCGGCATCGGTTGCGTCAATTGACTCACCGTCACGCCCGATCGAGGCAAGTCCAGGAAGGGCACCGGATTCTGCGCAGGCTCGATAGATCGCTCGCAGTGCAACGGTTTTGCCGACGTTCTTGCCTGTGCCGACAACGAACAGCGACGGTGCGCCGCTGCGCTCCCACAGCTGCAAGATCGAATCCCCGACGCGCGCGTGCATAGCGTCGCGTGTTCGCTAACCGATGTGCAGGGCCTTGAGCACGATGAACAGCGCACCGGTAAGGGCAATGAGCACGCCGCCAAGCAACTCGGCGGCGTCGCCCATGCGTGAGCCCAGGGCGCGTCCACTCGCGAGACCGAGCGCCGTCGCGACGACGGAGACGACACCGATGACCGACAGCGAGACGAGCAGCGGCACGCCAATATACAAAATCGAAAATCCGATACCCAGCGAATCGAGGCTTATCGAAAGCGCGGCCACGAACAAGCCCCATCCACTCGTCATGTCGACGGGCGCGCGATCGCCGAGATCTCGCCGTGCTTCGACGATCATGTAAACGCCCACGAATAACAGCGCAACGAAACCGATGTATCCGGCGGCGTCGCCGATCAGCCGGCCGGTAACGATTCCAATCGCAGCACCGGCGCAATTCATGACGATTTCTGCGCTCGCAAACGCTATGCCGATTCGGATTTTGGCGTGAGTCGATGCGCCGCGAACGCCAACGCCGACACTTACCGCGAACACGTCGAGCGCAAGCGACATGGCGATGAGAACGATTCTTATCGCAGCAGAGACCACGCTAGACGTCGTTGACGATCAGAACGCCGGTGCGCCGGAGTAGGAGTCGCGCCGCCCTGCCTGCGAGAGGAGGTGCGTAACGGCTGAACGCAGCTGCGAAATCGTAAAGGGCTTGTTGAGGAAAAGGTTGGCGCCGGCGTTCTTCGCGCGGCCGTCCATCGCATAGTTGGTGTGACCGGAAATCATGAGGATCGGAACGCCGCGCGTCCCCTCCTTGGCGCGCAGCCGCTCGACGAGGTCGATTCCCGAAATCCCGGGCAGCATGAAGTCGCAGATAATGATGTCGAACGGACCTTGCCGGTCGACCGCGACGAGAGCACTCTCGGCATCGGTACACATCACCATCTCGTAGGGGCCTTTGCGCAAGACCGTGTCGATCAAGGTGCAGATCGCCGGATCGTCGTCGGCAATCAGCACGCGCCAATTGCGCTGATTCATCTCTTTAGCCATTCGGCTGAACTGTTGGCACGCCCCGGACCACGCCGCGAGACTTTCGTAAATTTTCGATAAATCCGCTTTGCCGGTGCCCGGAAAGGGGACCCTCGTCTGCGATTCCCGTACTCTAGGCGGCGATATGGCCCTCCTCGATCGACTCCTCGCGCCGAACTCCGGTTTTCAGAAAAACTTCTTTTTCCTCGCCAAGCGCTTTGTTGCGGGTGAAACGATCGATACGGCAATCGCCGCCGTGCAGAAACTCAATGCCGAGGGCATGACCGCGACGCTTGACTTCCTGGGCGAAGACGTGCTCGAGCCCGATGCAGCGATCAAAACACGCGATGCCTATCTTGCGTTGCTCGACCGCATACGCCAAAGCGGCGCGAAGAGTAACGTTTCCATCAAGCTGACGGCAATGGGACTGTTGATCGACCCCGCGTTCGCGTTCGACAACGTCGTGCGCATCGTACGACACGCGCAAAACAATGACGACCCGTTCGTACGAATCGACATGGAAGGTTCGGCAGTTACGCAAGCGACGCTTGACCTGTTCGAACGCGTGTATGCCGAAGACAAGAACGTCGGTATCGTGCTCCAAGCCGCCTTGAAGCGCACGCCCAACGACGTCGAACGCGCCATCGAGCTCGGCGCACGCGTTCGGCTGTGTAAAGGGGCTTACAGCGAGCCTCCGGAGATTGCGTTCAAAACGATGCCCGAGATCCGCAGCCACTATCTAGCACTTGCGCACGCCTTGCTAGAGCGCGGCAATTATCCGGCCATCGCGACCCACGATCCGGAGTTGATCGATGACATTCTGCGTTTCGTTCGCGCCCACAACATCGCCCCCGATCGCTTCGAATTCCAGATGCTGTTCGGTATCCGGCCACAGCTGCAGCGCGAGCTCGTTGCTCAGGGATATCGCTTGCGGATTTACGTGCCGTACGGTACGCACTGGGCCGGATATTTCTACCGCCGCGTGATGGAGCGCCGCGAAAACGCGCTCTTCGCGCTCTCATCGATATTCTCGAAGTAGGGGACGAGCGTGCGCGCGGTGGTTCAGCGAGTCCTCCGCGCGAGCGTGCGGGTCGACGAGCGAATCACCGGCAGCATCGGGCGCGGCCTTCTCATCCTTCTGGGCGTCGCAGCCGCCGATGGCGTTAACGAGGCGCATTACATCGCCGAGAAGATCGCGAACCTGCGTATATTCCCCGACGACGCGGGCCTGATGAATCGGAGCGTCATCGATTGCGGCGGAGCGATCTTGCTCGTCTCGCAATTCACGTTGCACGGCGACGCGCG
>JASHZC010000327.1 GCA_030042755.1 Vulcanimicrobiota bacterium
CTGCAGGAAAATGCTACAGACGAGGTTGCGTCAGCTGCGCTGTTCCTGGCGAGCGATGCTTCCTGGTATGTGACTGGTGCGGAACTGCCGATCGGAGGCAGCCTTCTTCGCTCTCCGGTTGGTTAAACACCGATCGACGAATCGCTGCGACCCGTCAATCACCCCTTCATTCTTGCGATATCGGCGGCGGAGATGCCCTCGAGCGCGAGACCGTAACCGACGCTTTCGTCCACGATGCGTCGGAGCTTCTGGGTAAACGCAACACGGGCGTAGCTCGTCGTCAAGGGTGGGAGCTTCGCCAGTTCCTCGGCGATCTCTCGTGCGCGATCCATCAACTTGCTGCGCGGAACGACCTCACTAACAACGCCGAGGACCTCAGCTTCATCTGCGCTGAGGATTTGCCTCGTGAGCAGAAATGTCCGGCCACGAATCGGGCCGATGACCTCCTGCCAAAGCGAATGAGCACCATCTCCCGGAACGAGGCCGAAAGCTAAGTGCGGCTTGTCTTGAAATATGGTGTCTGGCGTTGCGAGGACTATATCGGCAAGGAGCGCGTACTCCGCATGGACGGTCGTTGGTCCGTTCAAAGCGGCTATCAGCGGCGCCGATATGTCAAGAATGTTCGCAAGAATCTTCTTTCCCTCGCGATAGATCTTGTCATAGCCGCGAGGGGTGAAGAAGTCGAAGCCATCGGTATCGATGTTGTCGATGAACGCTGATCCTGCACCGGTGAGAATAACGACTCGATTCTCGGCATCTTGGCCGATCTGATGAAAGAGCTCGACGAACTCGGTGTGCGTGTGCCCATTAAAGACGAGCGTATCGCCGTCCGTGTGCAAGACGATCTCCAGCACGCCGGTCGCCGAGCGCGTTAGCCGTGCGTGAGGAAACGAATTCATATAGGTTTCGAAAGCAGCCAATTTCATCTCCGTTTCAGTCAAACGGCGGCGCGCCCGCCGTCCACAGGCAGCACCACGCCGTGCACGAAGCTCGCCGCATCGGAAGCGAGATAGACGATCGCGTCGGCAATCTCTTCCGGTTTTGCGGGATGTCCCGCCGGCGCAGCTGCGGCGATTTGAGCCAATCCCTCGCCCATCACTTCCGTGCCTTCGGTTCGAGTAGGGCCCGGGCTCACAGCGTTGACGCGCACACCGCTTGGACCGAACTCGGCCGCCCATGCCTTCGTGAGGAGACTTATCGCCGCTTTACTCGAGCCATACAGGGCCATGCCCGGCATTCCGAACTCTGCCACCATGCTGCTGACGTTGACGATCGTGCCCTTGCCACGCTCGGCCATCTTCGGCGCCAACGCACCGACGAGGATGAACGGCGCCCTAACGTTGGTCGCGTACACGTCGTCGATCGACTTGGGACTTGTCCGCGCGGTAGGCCCGAACGGAAATATCCCGGCGTTATTGATCAAGATATCCAGACTTCCGGAAGCGTGCAGAGCCTGCTTAGCGAGATTTCGAGTCGAATCGATGTCGCCAAGATCGACTTCCAAAAAATCGGCTAGCCCACCGTTAGCCCTGATCGTCGCAACGACGGCCTGACCTCGAGACTCGCTTCGCCCCGAGACGAGCACATGAGTTCCGCGACGCGCTAAGGCCAACGCCGTTGCCTTGCCAATGCCGCTTGTCGCTCCGGTTACAAGAGCGGTGCGGCCGATGAAGTCAAGTTGCGTGCCGTTCGTATTCACTGGTCTCCCCCGTTTGGAGTTGTTAATCCAATGTATGTGCGTTAAATTGGATTCTCAACTCTAAACGGTGAGGCCGATTGATGAAATCGTATTCAGGCGGCCGGAAGTTCACGGCCAAGGGACTCGCCACTCGCGAGCGTATCGTCGAAGCAGCTGCGCGACTCGTTCAGGAGCGCGGGGTGGCCGGAACGACGACCGAAGAAGTTCGTCATGCCGCGGGCGTGAGCTCATCACAGCTCTATCATTATTTCAAAGATAAAATGGCACTCGTGCACGCTGTGATCGAATATCAGACCGACGAGGTCCTCGGCGCACAGGCGGAATTTCTCGGAAATCTCGACAACATTCAGGCAATGCGACGATGGCGCGACCGTCTTGTGGAGATTCAACGACGAGCACGCTGCGCTGGCGGGTGTCCCCTCGGTTCGCTGTCCAGCGAGGTCGAGCTCGTTCCGGAATTACGAATAGATCTCAATCGCGCATTCACGCGCTGGGAGGGTGGCATTCGTAGCGGGCTGCGTGCCATGCACGCTCGCAGCGAGCTACGGAAGGGTACCGATCCTGATTCCTTGGCGACGGCTTTGCTTGCGGCAGTTCAAGGTGGATTACTGCTAACACAGATTCGACGTAATACAAAACCCCTCGAAGCAGCCGTTGACTCGATGCTCGACCACATAGAGTCGCTAACGCGCACCGCTGCTACCACCCCGGCGCGCCGTCCTCGTCGACGCTCGACGAAGCCGTAAGGAAAATTCCGGCGCTTGCTAATGTAAGCCGGCTTACCGCTCTCTCCCACCATCTCCATTAGCATAGAAGGCACTTTATTCTTATGCTGGGGTCAATGTGCGATCGATCACCCGAATCCTCACCTTCGCAATATGTGTCGCGGCCCTTACTGCTCCGGGGTTCTCGCAGTCGATGTCTGCCGCGGACGTCGTAAAGATTCGCGGATGTGCGGCGCAAGCGCCCGTTCCAGCAGACGTTTTTACAGACTACTTCGGGAATTCCGTCAAAGAGAACCCCACATCGCCGATGTTGATGGTCGACTTCGAAAACACGTCGAATAAGCCAATTAGGGAGGTCGAAATCGCTTATCTGCACGACAATCAGGTTGCGGCAGTCGTTCGCGATGTCGGCACGTTCACGCCCCGGTCGGTCATAATGCATGCCTTCAGCCACGGTTTGGAACAATCCGGACGCGCCGGCGAAGCGCTAGGAGCTTGATTTGGCAACCCGTGGTTTTTTCGGTCGAAAGCCGGATGGGAAGAATTCGGCACGCATTCCCCCCGGCCAACATCTCGTCGACGACTTTCCAGTGTTAACTGCGGGCCCAACGCAGCACATCGACGTGAAGGATTGGTCGTTCCGCGTGAACCTCGGATCGAAAATCCTAAAATCCTGGACCTGGGACACCTTCAATGCTTTGCCTCAGACCGCGCTCACGTGCGACATTCACTGCGTTACCAGGTGGTCGAAGCTGGATACCCATTGGGAAGGCGTCCTTATCGATCACATACTTTCTGATGCCAAAATAACGGATGCGCCGGCATTTTCGATGGCCCATTCGTTTGACGGCTATTCGACGAACGTCCCGGTTGCCGATCTCGTCGGTGCCAAAGCGATGGTTGCCCTCAAATACGAAGGTGCGCCTATCAGTCCCGATCACGGTGGGCCGGCACGGTTGCTCGTGCCGCATCTTTATTTTTGGAAATCTGCAAAGTACGTCACTGCACTGGAGCTCGTCGATAGAGACGCACCTGGGTTCTGGGAAGTCCGCGGATATCATATTCATGGCGATCCCTGGCACGAACAGCGCTATACCAATGACCAGTAACCAGCAAATTCCCGTACCGGCGGAAAGCTGGCAAACGGCCTCGGTATCGGCAATC
>JASHZC010000328.1 GCA_030042755.1 Vulcanimicrobiota bacterium
TGCACGCCGGTCACTTCCGAGAGCAGCTTGTCGAGACCGCGGAGCAGCGCGCCGCCGCCGGTAAGAATGACGCCGCGATCGATGATGTCGGCAGCCAGTTCCGGAGGCGTCTTTTCGAGCACCGCTTTGACCGCTTCGACGATCGCCCCAATTGGCTCGGCCAGCGCTTCGCGGATCTCCTCGCTCGTGATCTTAACCGTCTTGGGCAATCCGTTGATAAGATCGCGTCCGCGAATCTCCATCGCAAGTTCTTGCTCGAGCTTGTATGCCGAGCCGATTTTGATCTTGATCTCTTCAGCCGTGCGTTCGCCGATCATCAAGTTGTACACGCGGCGGATGTAGCGCACGATCGCATCGTCCAGTTTGTTCCCCGCGACGCGCAGCGATTGCGAAACGACGACGCCGCCAAGCGAGATGACCGCGACGTCGGTCGTACCGCCGCCGATATCGACCACCATCGATCCGAGCGGACCGTCGATCGGAAGTCCAGCGCCGATCGCGGCTGCCATCGGTTCCTCAATGATGTCGACGTTGCGCGCGCCTGCGAGCTTTGCGGCGTCTTTCACCGCGCGCTCCTCGACGCTCGTGATCTCGGCCGGCACGCAGATCGTGACGTGCGGTTTTGGTTTGACCAGAGTCGACCACCACGAGCGATCCTTCATAACCTTCTTGATGAAGTATGACAACATCGCTTCCGTGACTTCGAAATCGGCGATGACGCCGTCGCGCAGCGGTCGAATCGCCTGTATGTGCGCCGGAGTCCTTCCCAGCATTTGACGGGCTTCCTCGCCGACGGCGAGGACTTTGCCGTTATTCATGTCCTTTGCAACGACGGAGGGCTCGCGTAGGACGATGCCCTTGCCCTTGACGTGAACGAGCACGTTGGCCGTGCCGAGATCGATACCGATGTCCAAAAAAATAACTCCAGAGCGAACGGAAAGAGCGTTGTGGGGAAAATATCTTAGCCGGTGGCGGCCGAGCTGATGCGCGGATACTCGCGCGTTTCGAAAATGTCGGCCGGTTCGACCAGCGGAGTGATTCCGCTACTTCGCTGCACTTGGCCACCGAGCGCAGAGAGCAATTCTTCCAACCGTTCGTAACCGCGATCGATATATTCCAAACCGATAATCTCGGTCTCGCCGGCAGCGCCGAGGCCGGCGATCACGAGCGCTGCACCCGCCCGAATGTCGGGCGCTTCGACGGGTGCGCCCGAAAGCTGCGCCGCGCCTTTGACGACTGCGGTGTTGCCCTCGATCGAGACGCGAACGTCCGCGCCCATGCGAGCGAGCTCGTTGACGTACGAAAAACGGCCGTTGAAGATCGACTCCTCGACAACGCTCGTTCCGGGAACGGTCGCGAGGAACGAGACCATCTGCGGTTGCAGATCGGTCGGAAAACCAGGATACGGTGCGGTAAGAACCTCGGTGCCGCCGGTAATCGTGCTGCCGTCGACGCGAATCCAATCTTCGCCGAACGTCAGATCGACGCCGCACTCCTGCAGCTTCATCATGAACGCCTCGAGATGATCCGGACGGCAACCGGTGACCGTGACGTCGCCGCGCGTTACGGCACCGCACAGCAGCAGCGAACCGGTAACGATGCGATCGGGAATGATTTCGTATTCGCCGCCGTGCAGCTGCGACACGCCTTCGATCACGAGCGTGTCGCTGCCGAGGCCGGCGATCTTTGCTCCCATAGCATTCAAGAAATTTCCGAGGTCCACGACTTCAGGTTCCATCGCCACGTTTGCGATCGTGGTGGTCCCGCGTGCGAGTACGGATGCAAGCATCGCGTTCTTGGTTGCGCCGACGCTCGGCATGCGGAACTCGATCGGCGCGCCTTGCAAATGTTTGTGTTTGGATTCGGCGATGAGGTAACCGTGCGCGTTGCGCACTTCGCAACCGAGCGCAACGAACGCTCGCTCGTGCATGTCCGTCGCGCGCGTGCCGATGACGCATCCGCCTGGCAGCGGAACTTCTGCGCGACCGAAACGTCCGAGCAACGCTCCAACGATGTCGAAGGATGCCGCGAGCTTGCGAACGAGCGCGTACGGCGCGCGGTAGGTTGCGACGTTGCTCGCGTCGATCGTTACGGTGTTGTTTCCCTCGTAGCGAATGCGCGCGCCCAGCGCTTCGAGTAGCGACCACATCACGGAAACGTCGGTGATGCGCGGCACGCGGTGCAGCGTCACCTTTCCCTTGGAGAGAATCGCGGCAGCCATGATCGGCAGCGCCGCGTTTTTCGCGCCGTGCGTAGCTACCGAGCCTTCCAAGCGAACGCCGCCGCGCACCCGCAGCGTGGTCTCCAAACGATCAAGCATTTTTGTGACTTTTCGGCTAAAGGAGCGCGGATTCCGGCGAAGCCGGAAACGCCACGGGTTCAGCGCAGCTGAACCCTGCTAGTGCCCCGTTAGACGCAGCTTCGCGTTCGCGAAGTCGATGGCCGAGGGGTCCGTCGCATGCGCCAATTCGTCCCGGGTCTTGGCAACGTCGACGTCCTCGAAACGCACGGCTTCATCGACCAAGACGGTCACGCGATCGGGAAGGGCCTGCATGAAGCCCTCACGCGTCGCGCGCTCCAGCCGCTCGGTTTTGCCGTCGACCACGACGTTTGCTCGTAAGACGCCGGGTTTGAGCGCAGCCAAGAACGGGGCGTGCTGGGGAAGGATGCCCTCTTCGCCTTCGGTCGTCACCGCAATCACCAGCTCGGCGTCCCCCTCGAAGACGACCTTCGTGGGAGTGATGAGCTTGAACGGAATAGTGTTAGCCATACACGTGCAGACAGAGCCGCGAGCCGCGGGTTACGCCGTCACTCCCAACTTTTCTGCGGCTTCTTTCACTTCGTCGATCCCGCCCTTATAGAAGAACGCCTGTTCCGGCAAGTTGTCGACTTTGCCCTCGAGGATCTCGCGGAACGATGCGATCGTGTCGCCAATCTTGACGTACTTGCCCGGCGTACCCGTGAATTGCTCGGCGACGAAGAACGGCTGCGAGAACATGCGTTGCATGCGGCGTGCGCGACCGACGACGATCTTATCGTCTTCCGAAAGTTCTTCGATGCCGAGAATCGCAATGATGTCTTGGAGGTCTTTGTAGCGTTGCAGCGTTTCTTGGACGCCGCGCGCCACCGCGTAGTGTTCGTCTCCGACAATTTGCGGATCCAGGATGCGCGATGTCGAGGCGAGCGGATCGACGGCAGGATAAATTCCCAGTTCCGAGATCGGACGCGACAGCGCCGTCGTTGCGTCCAAGTGTGCGAACGTCACTGCGACGGCCGGGTCGGTGTAGTCGTCGGCCGGCACGTACACTGCCTGCACCGTCGTAATGGAACCCTTGTTCGTCGACGTGATGCGCTCTTCGAGCACGCCCATGTCGGTCGACAGCGTCGGCTGATATCCGACGGCCGACGGCATGCGACCCATCAGTGCGGAGACTTCAGAGCCGGCTT
>JASHZC010000329.1 GCA_030042755.1 Vulcanimicrobiota bacterium
TGAATCAGCCAAATAGGCGCACCCGGCCTCGATTCGAGCGCTTTCACTAATAGCTTGGCCTGGTCGCGATGCATGACGCGCCCGGTCGGATTGTTGGGAGAACAGATCACGATGGCGCGCGTTCGTTCGCCGATCCCAGCGATAATGCGCTCGGCATCGAACGCAAAGTCATCGGCTTCGCTCATCGCAACCCCACGCGCCGCGACGCCCTCGAGACGAGCCATTTTGAGATACGACGGAAACGTCGGCTCAACGACGAGCATTTCGTCTACCTCTGGATCGAGGAGCGTCTTGATGGTGACGTACATCGCTTCTTGGGAACCGGTCGTCACGCACACATTTTCCGCGCGGTGCATGCCGGGATAATCGTAGTGACGCGCTATCGCTTCGCGTAACGCCGGGTCACCGGCGTTCTGCGTGTATCTGATGCCGTTCGCGTTGATGTAGCGCATCGCGTGATTGAAATGCTCGCCATTCGGGCGCAGCGATGGCTCGCCCATGCCGAGATCGAGCGAGTTCTCACGGCGCCTTCCCGCAATTTCGCGGATGAGCGAGGGTGCGATCTCGAGGACGCGAGGATTCATACGGCGACGTCAAATTCACGCAGCGCCGCGTTGAGCGAGATCTTGCGATCCGTCGATTCGCCGCGCGTGCCGACGATCAACGCGCAGGGCACTCCGCATTCGCCTGCCGGAAACGTTTTAGGGATCGTTCCCGGTATGACGACGGAGCGAGGCGGTATACATCCCTTGGTTGTTACCGGATGCTGGCCGCGCACGTCGACGATCGGCGTGCTCGCCGTAAGGACGACGCCCGCTCCAAGAACCGCCTCAGTTTGGACGCGCACGCCTTCAACCACGATGCAGCGCGAACCCACAAATGCCCCATCTTCCACGATCACGGGTGTGGCCTGCGGCGGCTCGAGCACGCCGCCGATGCCGACTCCGCCAGAGATATGCACGCCTTTGCCAATCTGTGCGCACGAACCCACCGTCGCCCACGTATCGATCATCGTGCCCTCGCCCACGTATGCGCCGACGTTGACGAATGCGGGCATGAGAATCGCTCCTCGACCGAGGTAGCTTCCATAACGCGCAACTCCAGGCGGAACGCAGCGCACGCCGAGTTTCTTGTAGTTGCGCTTGATCGGAAGCTTGTCGAAAAATTGCAAACCACGCGCGTCGCCGAGCGTCGCAACCTCGCGACGGGCAAAATAGAGCATTATCGCCTGCTTGATCCACGCGTGGACGATCCAGTCGTCGCCCGACGGTTCTGCAGCGCGCAATTCCCCATTATCGAGTGCTTCCAATACCTCATCGACCGCGCGGCCTGCCGCACCACGCACGTTACCGTCACCGTTTGCAAGCGCTTCGATACGCTTGCGCAGCTTATCGATCTTCATGCCGGGCGTACGGTTACGCCCCGGCGAAGAGCCATTCATGCTCGCATACAGACTCTTCGACGACGGACCCCGGCTGGTCGATGCACCCGTGCCCGAGCCTCGCGACGGCGAGGTGCTCGTCAAGGTCGCCGGCTCCGGCGCATGCCATTCCGACCTGCACGTCATCGCGGCGACCGAGGCCGGAAAGAGCTTCTTTACGCCTCCCTTCACTCTGGGTCACGAAAACACCGGATGGGTAGAAGCGTTCGGACCGGGCGTTACCGGTTTAGAACGCGGCGAGCCTGTCGCCGTTTATTGTGCCTGGGGATGCGGACGGTGCCGCATGTGTTTGGCCGGAAGCGAGAACTACTGCATTCAGCAAAAAACGATGCGTGGTTGCGGCCTGGGCACGGACGGCGGCATGGCACCGTACGTACTCGTTCCGGCGGCCAAGTATCTCGCGCCGCTCGGCGACCTCGAACCTCGCAACGCGGCGCCGCTGACCGACGCCGGAATCACGGCTTATCACGCGATCAACCGGTCTCGTGCACTCTTGACGCCCGACGCAACGTGCGCCGTGATCGGCATCGGGGGTCTCGGGCATCTCGCGTTGCAAATTCTGCGCGCGACCACCGCAGTTCGGATTATTGCGATCGATTCGTCGCCGGAGAAACTCGAGATCGCGAAAGGCTTGGAGGCCGATGCGACCGTTCGCTCCGATGCGGATGCCCTCGCCCACACGCTCGAAGTCAACGGCGGAGCACCGGCTGACGTCGTGCTAGATTTCGTCGGACTGCAACCGACGATCGACCTCGGACGCAAACTCGTGCGCCCGGGCGGCGATTTCACGATCGTCGGCCTTGGTGGTGGAACGTTGACCTACGGCCAAGGACGCATCGCGTGGGGCGCACGCGTCGCAACGCCATTTTACGGATCCATCTCAGAATTACGTGAGTTGATTGCTTTGGCTACAAGCGGGCGCATCGCGGCGCACGTCACGCGATACCCGCTCGAGCGCGTCACCGACGCCTATCAGGCGCTGCACCATGGAACCCTGGACGGCCGTGCCGTGATCTGTCCTAACGGGTGACCCACATTCCGGGTAAGAGAAGTTTGCGGGGGCGCGAATTAGTCGGTCCCGCCCGCACATAAGGAGCCAGTCGTGCCGAACGCGCCCGCCGACGAGCAACGCATCAACGCAATCCGCTTCCTTGCCGTCGATGCAGTCCAGAAAGCCAACTCGGGTCATCCAGGCATGCCGCTGGGAGCAGCGGCAATGGCCTACACGTTGTGGACTCGTCACTTAAAGTTCAACCCGAAGGACCCGCACTGGTTCGACCGCGACCGCTTCATCCTTTCGGCAGGGCACGGATCGATGTTACTCTACGCGTTGCTCTATCTCACCGGGTACGACCTCACGCTCGACGATCTGCGTTCGTTCCGCCAGCTGGGAAGCAAGACACCAGGTCATCCTGAAGCTACGCACACGCCCGGAGTCGAGGCAACGACCGGGCCGCTCGGACAAGGCATCGCCAACTCCGTGGGCTTCGCA
This sequence comes from Vulcanimicrobiota bacterium, assembly GCA_030042755.1. The sequence continues at coordinate 2,934 of JASHZC010000329.1, forward strand.
ATCGCGGAAGCGCATTTGGGCGCCATTTACAACACCGCGCAAGAGACGATCGTCGACCACTATACGTACGTCATTTGCGGCGATGGTGATCTCATGGAGGGCGTCAGTCAGGAAGCGATCTCGCTTGCCGGACACTTACAACTCGGCAAGCTCATCGTGCTCTACGACGATAACCTCGTTTCACTCGCCGCACCCACCGATGTAACCTTCACCGACGATGTGTGCGAACGCTTCGACGCGAGCGGCTGGCACACGCAACGGATCGAGGTCGATCACGGGAACGATGTCGCTGCGATCGACCAAGCGATCTCGATTGCCAAGGGTGTTACCGATCGTCCGTCGCTGATCGCGATCCGGACGCATATCGGCTACGGTTCGCCGCTACAAGATACGTACAAGGCACACGGCGAACCGTTGGGCGTAGAAAACGTCAAGAAGACAAAGGAAGCGTTAGGCTGGCCGTTGGAGCCGGATTTCTACGTGCCCGACGACGTCCTCGCATTCTTCCGCGAGTGCGGTGCGCGCGGAGCGCAAACACAAGCGCAATGGCAACGCTCGTTCGATGCGTGGAAATCTGCGAATCCGGG
>JASHZC010000330.1 GCA_030042755.1 Vulcanimicrobiota bacterium
GTTCTCGGACTGCTGATCCATGGCTTCGTCAAAGAGCGTCGCTTGGAGATCGAGCTGGTCTTGAGCGCCCATTTCCTGGCCCATCAGCCCGGTGTTGAAAGAGGAGTTTGCGCTGAGCATGCTGCTCAGGCTGGCGTTCGAGCCGGACATCGCGCCTTCCGAAAGGCCGCTCAGCCCGTTGCCCGACAAGGTGGAGATTGCCCCGCCGGCAAGGCTGCCCGCAATGGTAGGCAACGCGCTCTCGAGCATTGATCCAAGGAAACTCATGGTACGTAGTCCTTTCTAGTTTTCGTCGCCGTCGATCAAGCTAGCGAGCAGGTTGTTGCTCGCCGGTGCTGACTGGGCGAGGGACGAGAGCGTGTTAATGTTGGTAAAAGCGCTGCCTTGCTGGCTGAGAGCCTCCTCGAGGGACAGCGGATCGAGCGAGGACGAGCTGCCGCTACTGGAGCTCGAGCCCCCGGTTAGGGCGCCCACGGCCGTGCCTATGGGGTTCAGGACGGCGTCCACGCCGGCGCTGAGGATGTTGCCGATAAAACTCATACATGTGCCTCCGTAATGCTGCCTCTCCATCACGCAGCCGGCGGCGTTTGACAAGACCTGGAAGGGGCTCTACAATCTCGTAGTCGTAATGGGGGCTCGCCGCAGGGTGGGCCCTCATCCTACGACAGGTCGCTATACGCCATGGCTCAGTCGCACAAGGTTGATGTAAGCGGGCTCCTCGCGGGAAGCCGGCAGGTTATGCTGGTCGACGACGAGGTCCCGATCGAAGAGTTCGAGGGAATCTCGTTCCCGTCTCCGGCCCGGGTGCACGTGGAACTGCGATACGTGGACCGGATGCTTCATATAGTAGGCACGGTCGACGCGCGGGCTGTGGGAGTATGCGACTCATGTTTGGAGGAGGTCGACGATGCGGTTCACGCCGACGTCGACGAGCGGCTCGATCCGAACGCCGGTCGTGAAGAAGACCCGTTCGGTGAGAGCAACGTCCTGACGGGAAACCGGCTCGACGTCGCCGATCTGGCGCAGCAGTTATTGCTGAGCGAATTACCGATGGGGCTTCGCTGCAGCGACGACTGTAAAGGCTTGTGCGGGACGTGCGGAATGAATAAGAATACGGGCGCGTGCACGTGTTCGGATACTAACGGAGATTTTCGTGGCAAACCTCAAGTGGAAGACGCCGCGCAGTAAAACGCGCAGCCGTCGTGCGGCGAACTGGAAGCTGAACGCGGTAACAACCGTTGAATGCCCCCAGTGTCACCAGCCCAAGCGGCCGCATTTCGTGTGCGGTCATTGCGGCACGTATGATGGCCGTCAGGTCGTCGAGATCCGCGACGAACACGCCGCTCACGATCACGACTAAGTGACCGCTTGACCGGGGTTAAGATCGCCGGCGTCGGGCACTACGTGCCCGGGCGTGTCGTGGACAACCACGATCTAGAGCAGTGGCTCGACACGTCCGACGAATGGATAACGACGCGCACGGGAATGAAACGCCGTCACTGGGCTTCCGAGAACGAAGCGACCGGTGATTTGGCGTTGGCTGCCGCCAAAGCCGCGCTCGAAAACGCGGGGTTGCATCCGAACGACATCGATGCGTATATCGTTTGCACCGTCTACCCCGACTATCTCTTTCCGGCAACGGCCTGCATTGTGGCCTCCAAGCTCGGGGCGCGCGATAAGGCGGCGTTCGACATGGAAATCGCGTGCAGCGGCTTTATCTATGGCTTGACCGTTGCGTCCTCGCTGGTGCGCGCCGGCGTTTACCGTCGCGTGCTGTTGATTGGTGCCGAGACGCTCTCGAAACTCGTCGACCGTACCGATCGTGCCACGGCCATTCTCTTCGGCGACGGCGCAGGTGCGGTCGTACTTGAAGCGTCCGAAGTCGATTCGTTCCTGGGTTCGGAGCTCGGGAGCGACGGAAGCCGGCCGGAACTGTTGCGCGTCGAGTCTGGCGGTTCGCGCATGCCTACTTCACATGCGACGCTCGACGCGAAGGCCGACCGCATTCACATGGAAGGCCGCGAAGTTTTCAAATTTGCCGTCACCAAAATGATCGAAGCGACGGATCGCGCGCTGGAAAAAGCGCACTTGACCAAAGCCGACGTGAACGTGTTGATTCCGCATCAGGCCAATAAACGCATCATCGACGCGGCGATGAAGTACCTCGAAATTCCGCCCGAGCGCTGCGTCGTCAACATCCAAGAATACGGGAACACATCGGCGGCATCGATTCCGATCGCCCTTTCGGAAGCAGTACGCGATGGAAAGATCAAACCCAACGACGTGATCGTCTTCGTCGGTTTCGGCGGGGGGCTCTCCTGGGGCGCCGTCGTGTGGAAGTGGGCCGCTTGAAGATCGGAATCATCTTCCCGGGACAGGGATCGCAGACGCTCGGTATGGGCGTCGATGTCGCTGCGCAATCGCCGGTGGCGCGCGATCTCTTCGAACGGGCAGCACCCGTTCTCGGATACGATCTCCTGGCGTTGCAAAAGAACGGGCCCGAAGAACGGCTACGAGAGACGCAATTCAGTCAACCGGCAATCTTCACGACGAACGTTGCGCTTTTCGCGGCACTCGAGCTTCCGCGTGAAACGCTCGTTGTAAGCGCCGGTCATTCCTTCGGCGAGTTTTGCAGCTTGTATATATCGGGCTCGATCGGGTTCGAAGAAGCGCTGCAGGTGGTTGACGCTCGCGGAATTGCGATGCAATACGCTGCAGAGCGCGCTCCGGGTGGAATGTCCGCGGTGCTCGGAATGGACGCGGGTGAAATCCGCCG
>JASHZC010000331.1 GCA_030042755.1 Vulcanimicrobiota bacterium
AGGTTAAGGCCTATGCACCTTGTCTCCAGACGCCCCCGAGCGCATACGATGAACTATGAGGCGTAGCGCTCGTACGGGCGCAGCTTGGAAGGTTGCGGCGATCGCTGTTGCCGTTGCACTGTCCGGCTGCGCGGGGGACCATCCCGATAGCGGAATGCCGCTCAAGCCGCAGCATGCTTCCTGGGCGATGTATCAACATTCGCCGGACCGGAACGCCGTTTTCAATCAATATTCCATCGCGCATAACTGGTCGTACAATGCGAAGGCGAAAATCAATAGCGGCCTCGCGCTCGTCGGCAACACGCTTCTATTTACGACATTTTCGCGCAAACTCGTCGCACTCGACGTACGCGACGGCCATGAGTTGTGGCACGCCACCTTACCGAACATCGTCATGTCCACCCCGATCGTCGCTGGGAACACGGTCTATATCGGGACCGGAGATAACACCAATCTTGACCGCCAGCTGCGGGTTCACTTTACCCTACGCAACGTGCTTCTCAGATTGAAGTACGGAAAAGAAGAGCTGTGGGGGGTCCCGGGCGGCGATGAAATTGCAGCGTTCGACCTCCATACCGGCGCACCGCGTTGGGTACACCGAACGCTCGGCGAAGATATGCCTTCGCCCGTCTATGATGCTGGACGCTTGATCTTTGCAAATGGCGAATCACACGCATATGCGCTGCGCGCCGACACCGGGCAGCAACTTTGGTCGACGGACCTCGGCAGCATTTCGACCATGGCTTCGGCGATTCTCGTCAATGGCGTAGTTATCGTCGGGGTATGCGGAAAAGGCGACGTTGTGAACGAAGCGATCGCGCTCGATCCCGCGACCGGTAAGATCATTTGGCGAGCGCCGTACGGTCATTGCGATGCTGCGCCGGCATATGCTGACGGGAAAGTGTTTGTTGCGTCCGCGATACACTACGCGAATTTGCTCATGAGTACGACCGCAGCTGCTCTCGATCCGCGCAACGGCAAGCCCCTGTGGGTCTATCGCGGAAGGTCGGGTCATATGAGCCTGATCAGCTCCAACGAAGAGGCAATAGCCGGTACGTACGCATTAGGAATGTATTTTCAAGCGGAGCCATTCGCGAACGATATCGTTGCACTCGATGGGGATACTGGGCGGGTGCGTTGGCGGTATCAAACGTCGGGTCCGGTCAAGATGAGCCCTGTCATCACCGATGGTCGACTGTTTGTCGGAGATACGGTCGGGTTACTCTACACGCTCGATGCACACAGCGGCCGTCTATTGGAGCTTCGCGCATTCAAACAACCCTTCACGGTCAGCCCGCCGATTGTCGCCGGCAACAAACTGATCGTCGCTGACAACATGTCAGTACGGGCTCTCCCGCTATTCGGCCCCTCCGACGATCGCAGCTATATGGACGAAATCTTCACCGGGAAGGTCTCGCAGGCGCCATAGCGCTCGGAAGGTTGTGCTAGCATAACGGCATCAACGGCTCTTGCTAGCTGCAATTGGAGAGACAGATGGACGAAGTACGCGTCGAGCAGTCGAGCTATCACATGCCACCGAGCGAAGGGATAACCATCGCTCACTTTCTGACAGTGGCCGACATGGAACGTTCCGTCGCATTCTACGAAAAGGTCTTCGGAGGAAAGGTCGTCAGCAGAGGCGATGCCGGCGGCGCACCTCCGTACATCAGAATTGCGAATACGTGGCTCATTGTCAACGTTGGAGGAGGTCCGACACCGGATAAACCGACGGTGACGCTCCGTCCGCCTCCCGACCCCAACGAAATCAGCAGCTTCATGAATATCCGCGTCGCAGATATTCAAGCGTGCTACGATCTGTGGCGAAGCCGGGGAGCAACCTTTCTCACGGAACCGCTCGACAAGTACGGCGAGACGCGATGTTATATCCGTGATCCCGACGGCTACATTATCGAAGTCGGCCAGAGCAAACCTGGCTTCCGTTACGGCTAACGAAGCGATTTTGGTTCCGACCAGGTGACGCGACGAGCGGCGGCGCACTCCACGTGGAGATGCGCTGCCGCTCTTATTGGATGCGATGACGCTAGAGGAATCGCTCTTCTACGATTTCGTCACGCTCCTCGCGATCGTGAATCCAATTCAAGCTGCCGCCACCTTTGCAACGCTGACCGTCGGTGCGTCCCCAGCGCAAGAAAAAAGAATCGCGACGCGCGCGTGCGTGACGGCATTCATAATCATGGTCGTCTTCGGTTTTGTCGGACAGTACTTGTTGCAGGCGCTTGGCATTACTTTCGGCGCCTTCCGCGTTGCCGGCGGCATCCTGCTGTTGCTCGTCGGCCTCAATATGGTGTTCTTGAAGCCGGCATCCGAGCACGAGAGTGGCGGAGGATCGCCCGCCGACGATCCGAGCATCTTCCCTTTGGCAATTCCAATGATCTCCGGTCCGGGGGCGCTTACGACCATCGTCGCCCTCATCTCGAAACGACGGGAATCGCCGGTCGAGGTCGCGTTGGTCGTCGTTATCGCGGCTCTGGTCATCGCGATCACCTTATTTGCGATGCGAATATCGCAGCCGTTGCTCAAGTTCTTTGGCACGAGCGGCATAAACGCCATCAGCCGCATCATGGGAGTGCTCGTTGCATCGATCGCCGTTCAGCTCATCGTCATGGGTCTAAAAGAGCTGTTCCCAATATTAACGATCCAGCGCTAGCAAAGTCTTGGACGATTAGGCCTCGAAGAGGCTCGCAATGCCCATCGACGTTGAGCATCCGCCGGTCGGCGCGAAGCTCGAACTCTACATCAGTCCATCTTGCCCGTACTGCCAGGCTGCCATGAAATACTACGACGGCGCGGGGATCGCATATACGAAATACGACGCGCAACACGATCGCGCCCACCGTGAAGCGATGTTCCGGTACAGCGGCGGCGATCCGACCGTCCCCGCGATCGTCATCGACGGCACGTACATCCAATCGGGTTGGGGCAAACCGCCTCGCGGTTGAACGGTGCACTAGCCGTTCGGTCGAACGGAAATTTTCAGGTTGACTCGGCAAACGCGAATTCGACGCCCCGTCCGTTGATGCGCGAAGCCGCGATGGCCAATGCGATCGCTCCCTCGGCAAGAAACACGATCAGCCCAGCGATAAAGCCGGCTTCGGCGTTATGCACGAGTACGCCGAGGCCGAGACCCCCGAGAACCGGAGGAATTAGCGCGACGTAGATAAGCAGAACGCGCAGTGCGTTTGCTGGACCCCGTTGATCGATGGCGGAGGGAAGCATAACGTAGGTAAACACGCCGAAAGCACGAGTTGCTAGTGGCACCGTCGCGGAGGCGAAGATGACCACCGGCACGCCCAGCGGAGCAGCGATTGCGGCCGCAAGTGTCGCAGCGATGGCCAACAGAACAACGATCGAAAGCGAACTGCCGAGCGTCCACGCCGCAAGTTTGAGAAATACGCTCCCATCACCCATCCACCAAAGCGGTTTCGAGAGATCGCTCGCCAGCGAGACGCTACGCACGCCGAGGACAATCACAACCATCGGAAGCACTGCCGACACGAACGCAATAGCCAGGTGGGGATCTCGGCGCGCCGCAAAGCCCGTTCCGATGCCGATCGCCGCACATAACGCTATTCCGATGGAAACGATTTGCGCGCCGTTGCGGCGGCGAGTGAATGCAAGTTGCTTCCAAATCTCAACCCACGGTCCGCGTAGAGACGTGGTTCCCGAACGCGTCGGCTTTACGGAGGTCGGGACGCTGAGCGCGGCGCCGCCTCGCAAACGTGCGCGTACGCTTTCGACGAAGCGCGCCGAGGCGTAGAACTCGGGATAGATGTCGCGCGCACCGGCAACGCCGAGAGCAAAGAGCACGAACGCACCGCCGTAGACGACGGAGAGGGCGGGCAGCTCGCCGTGCCAAAGCGCGAGCACACCTCGTCCTAATCCAAGCGCCAGCGTCGCCGATTGAATCCTCGCGAGCTCCGGCCACGCGAGCGAAGCAGCAGCGCCGGCAATTACAAGAACACCGAAAACGCATACACCACGGAAGACGTAGCGAGTTGCGGGCACACGGCGTCCCACGATAGCGGCCGGCAGGCGGGCAAACTCCGTAAAGGCGAGCACGCCAAGCAGCCCGAGCAAGGCGCCACCGATGCTCGAGTGCGCATAGAAAATGACGGTGAGCAATAAGAAGAATGCGCCGCGTCCGACGTCGACGATAAGGTGGCGAAGCTGCAGCCAAAAGACGACGACGTGTTCATTCAGCGATGAGCGCGAGAGAAAATAGGCGTCTACAGGATCGTTGAACACGCCCGTGCGTCCCGTGCGCGCGGCGCTCTCGAGAAGAAATCCGCAAAAGACGATTGCCAGCCCTGCGGCGACCGATGCAAAGGGTTCGTTCAGATCCGGAACGAGGACGACTCGATGCGCGAACGCCAGCCTTCGCCACAGCGAAAATCCCAACCAGAGCAAAAAGAAGAGCCACAGGATCGCGCGACCGGGCTTGCGTGCAATCCCTGCGATCGTGTTGCGCAGCCGATGGATGTCGAGGTACCAGAGCGCACCCAAATCGTTCATGCGGTGATCCGTAGGAATACGCTTTCGAGATCGTCGCCTTCGGCAGCAAGTTCGTGTATTGCGCCGTCGTAGATTGCCCGCCCAGCCTTGAGGATGAGAGCCCGATCGCTCATCGCTCTCGCGGCATCCAGCATATGCGTGCTGACGAGGATTGCCTTGCCATCGCGGCTCAGCTCCTCGACAAGCTCGCGCAACTCGCGCTGACCCGCGGGATCCAGCCCGATCATCGGTTCATCCAGTAAAAGCACCGGCGAATCGGCGATCAACGTCGCTACGATCAACGTCTTTTGCTTCATGCCTTTCGACAGCGATGCACCGACGGCGTCGCGTTTGTCGACCAGGTTGAAGCGCGTGAGTAGGTCGCTCGCTCGCTGCTCCCATCCCGAGCGTACGTCGCAACTGCGCGCGGTGAAGACGATGTGCTCCCAAACGGTAAGCGCTGGATAGACCTCCGGCGTCTCAGGAATTAGCGCAATCGTGCGCCCGCGACGCGCTCCAAGGTTGCTGCCCTCCCACGCAATCGTTCCGGCGTCCGGCCGAACGAGACCGCACATCGTGAGAAACGTCGTCGTCTTGCCCGCCCCGTTGGGTCCGAGAAGCGAGAGCACCTCGCCGGGGGCGACATCGAACGAAAGATCATCGACGGCAATGGTGTCGCGGAAACGTTTGCTAAGTTTGCGAACGCTAAGCACGTCCGGAGTATTGTACGTCCCGGCAG
>JASHZC010000332.1 GCA_030042755.1 Vulcanimicrobiota bacterium
AGCAGCGCTTCCGCATGGTCGCGCGCTGCGGAAATCTGCGCGAGTTTGTCCTCGATGGCATTTGCCAGGACGTACTGATCGTGCAACTGCCGATCGGTGACGTTGATCCGCGGGTCACGTTTCAGCGCAACCGAACGTGAATACGTCTTTCCGTCGACCGAAAGCCGAACCGTATACTCACCGGGAGGCGCGAGCGGGCCTCCGTCGTGCCGCGTCGTGAAATCCCATACGAAACGGTGTGCGCCCGGATCGGTATTTACCGTGACCGGCGCGGGAATCCACGGTGGCGCGATCTCGACGGATTGCGGATCGATAACATGCGGCTTGTCGGCGCTCGAATATCTGCGCACGACGTGGCCATCTAGTGCAACGAATTCGAGCACGACCGGCGTTGAAGGCGCCCCACTCAAATAATAGTCGACGTACATGCCGACCGGCGGATTGGGCGCCTGCGGCTCGTCCAGCTGAATGGGCGTGCCCTCATCGGCGATTCCTCCGCCCACGCCGCCGGCACGCCGAACGCGGTAGGTGGTCGGCGGCGCGAACAGATAATTGCCGCCGCTCGCCACGGCGCGTGCCATTTCGCGCAGCGGCTTGATGTCGTCCATGATCCACATCGAACGGCCGTGCGTGCCGAGCACGAGATCGTCGCCATGCACGTCGATGTCGCGTACGGATGAAACGGGAAGATTGCGCTGCAACGATTGCCAGTGCGCGCCGTCATCGAACGACACGTACACGCCGAGTTGCGTACCGGCAAAGAGGAGACCGCGCACGTACGGATCGGCGCGCACGACGTTGACGTAACTGCCATCGGGAATACCGTTTGCAATTGCGGTCCAATGCGCGCCGCCATCCGTCGTCCTATAGATGTACGGGCGATAATCTTCGAGGCGGTGCCGGTCGACGGCTATGTACGCCGTGTCACGATCGAGTCGCGACGCATCGATGATCCCAACTTTGCTCCACGGTTGCAGCTGCGGAGGCGTGATATTCTTCCAGTGCGCGCCGCCGTCGCGCGTGATCCACACGCGGCCATCGTCGGTTCCGGCCCAAAGCGTGTTTGCGTCGAACGGCGATGGTGCAAGAGCGTAGACGACACCGCGCTGCGGGGCACCGCTGCTGTCGGCGAGCGTTGACGGATCGAGATTTGCCGGGTGGTCTTCGCTCGCCGGACCGGTTAGATCCGGGCTGATGATCTGCCACGAATTACCATTATCGCGCGAGCGAAAAATCTGCTGCCGTGACGTGTAGAGTGCGTCGTCGACCGGCGAAACCACGAGCGGCAACGTCCACGTATGGCGCCACGCCGTGTCCGGATACGCCGTTTGCGGATTGATGTCGCGTTCCCAGCCGGTCGCGAGATCTTCGTACGTCACGGTGTCGGAACCGCCGAACAGTTTTCCGGGATTTCTTGGATCGGGTGCGATGTAGCCGTTCTCGCCGCCGACATCGATGGGGCGCCAATCCATGAAGCTGATGTTTTGGTGGATCGTCTGACTCGGTACCGCGATCGCCCCCGAATCCTGTTGCGCGCCGTAAACCCAGTACGGGAACCGATTGTCGGCGATCACGTGATAGAGCTGTGCCGTCGGCTGGTTGTACCACGAACTCCACGTCTTTGCGCGATCGACGGAAACGACAACGCCTTGATCGCTACCCAAGACCATGTGCGTTGGATCGTCGGGATCGATCCACAGCGTGTGGTAGTCATCGCCGCCCGGCGAGCCTTTGATCGCGTTCCACGTCTTTCCGCCGTCATCGGAGCGATATGTCGCGGTATCCATGACGTACACGACGTCGGGATCTTTCGGATCGACGGTGATGCCGCCGAAATACCAGCCGCGTTCCCAAATGCGCTGTTGCGTCGATCCCCCGGCGACGTGCGTCCAGGTTGCGCCGCCGTCATCCGAACGATACACGCCACCAGCCTGGACATCCGGCGCCGTGTCGACTTGCGCGTAGACGCGCGAAGGATCGCTGGGCGCCACTGCAACGCCGATGCGCCCGACGTGCGTTGGAAGGCCGTTCGTGAGTTGCGTCCAGGTCTTGCCGCCATCGGTTGTTTTATAGAGGCCGCTGCCCGGGCCGTTTGACGGCGGATACGTGTTCCACGGCGGACGGCGCGTTTGCCACAGGGCAGCGTACAGCGTGTCGGGGTTATGCGGATCCATCGAAAGATCGATCGCGCCAGTGTTCTCATCCTTATAGAGCACCTTGCTCCACGTCTTGCCGCCGTCAACCGTCTTGAAGACGCCACGCTCCGCGTTCGGACCGTACTGATGCCCAAGCGCCGCAACGTAGACGACGTTTGGGTCGCGTGGATCCACAACGACCGCGCCGATTTGGTGCGTGTCTTCCAAACCGATGTGCGTCCACGTCTTGCCGCCGTCGGTCGACTTGTACATGCCGTTGCCATATGCAATGTCGGAGCGCATATCGGCCTCGCCGGTACCGACGTACAGCGTCTTGACGTCGCTGGGTGCAACGGCGATCGCGCCAATCGACGAGATGCCTTCACCGTCGAAGATCGGCGACCACGTGCGGCCGGCGTTCGTGCTTTCCCACACGCCGCCATCGACGGCGCCAAAGTAGAAATGATTCGGCTCGCCCGGAACCCCCGTTACCGCCAGTGCGCGCCCTCCACGAAACGGGCCGATGAGACGCCACGTGAGCGACGTCAGGTATGCCGCATCGACGTGAGCCGGCGCTGCCAGCAAGGGTGCGGCTGAATAATACGCCGCGGTGGAAAGCGCAAGAAGCATCGTGAGAACGAAGCACAATGAGCGTCTCATGCGTGGCTGCTACTCTGCAGCGTTTTCAGAAGCCTGTCAAACTTTAGCGGTTCGATGCCGGAAGCAGGGCATTTATGTCACGTACTATGAATGACCGCAGGCATCATACCCGTACATGGGGAGGACCCTTATGTCGAAGAGACATGCCCGTCTCGCGCTGATCGTCGCATTGTTGTCGATCGCGATGGTCTCCGTGGCGCCGGCGATTTCGCAGGCGCGCGGATCCGTCCGAATCCAGCACGTCGACGGGAAAGTCGAGATCTATCGGGACGTGCACCTAAACCTCAGCGGAAATAAGCTGCGCATCGCCACGGCGGATGGCGTGGGCACCCTCATCGTCAGCCAGGCCGCGTGCACGCTCGTCAATGGCATGCAGCGCTGTTTACCTTACGCACTCGTATTACGCCAGCACGGGGATCACACGATCATGTTCGATCACGGAGCGATCTATTTGAACACATCGGGTGAGTCGCATCAGCTTCCGCGCTCGTCGAAAGTGGTACCCGC
>JASHZC010000333.1 GCA_030042755.1 Vulcanimicrobiota bacterium
GCTCACGGCCCCTCGCGCGAGCGGTTTGACTTTGAGGAAGAAGACGAGCGGCGTTGCCAGTGCGAACACGATCGCGGTGACGCGGAAGAGATAATTGTACGCAATCATCGATGACTGCTGCGCGACGATCGACGTGAGCGTACCGATCGATTGGCCGTGCGTTTGCGTGACGCCGGACGCGAGCACGTTCCATGCAATCGCGGTTTGATGCACGAGCAGCGTGGTGAGAATAGCAATGCCAAAACTGCCGCCCAGTTGGCGAACTAGCGTGTAGACGCCGGTCGCGCCCGCCATCTCCGAGATCGGGATATCGCCGAGCGACACCGTCGAAAGCGGAACGAATAAGAAACCTAAGCCGAAGCCCTGAATCAAACGCGGCCAAAAGACGTCCCAGAAGCCGGCATCCGTACTCAAGCCTCCGAGCATCCACGTCGAAAGTGCAAAGACCAGAAATCCGAACGCAATGGAGAAGCGCACGTCGATGTAATTGAGAATGCGCCCGACGATCAGCATGCTTACGGCCGTCGAAAGCGCACCGGGGAGGAGCGCAAGTCCGGTGTCGAACGCCGTAAAGTTCAAGATCGTTTGAAAGAACAACGGCAGAATGAGTGCCGTTCCGAAAAGCCCGAACCCGCTGATAATACCGAGGATGTTCCCAATTGTGAACGTCGAGTGACGGAAGACGTTGAGGTTGACGAGCGGATGGCGATCGCGGACCATTTTCACGACGAACAAGATCAGCGTCACCACCGCGACGACCGTGAGAATCAAAATCGTCGATGAGCTGTACCAGTCGTCATGCTCGCCGCGCTCCAGGACGTATTGCAGCGAAGCAAGACCGGCGCTCATAAGGCCGAGCCCAATCCAGTCGAGCCCCGCCTTCGGCTTTTCGATGTACTTCGGATTCGGAATGAACATCATCGTCATCATGAAGGCAACGATGCCGATCGGGATATTGATGAAGAAGATCAACGGCCACGTGGCATTATCGACGATGTAGCCGCCAAGCGTAGGCCCGATTGCCGGCCCGACCATCGCGCCCATCCCGAAAATCGCCATCGCGTTACCGCGCCGTTCGGGCGGATAGGTTTCGAATAAGATGGCTTGCGCCGTAGGCTGAAGCGCGCCGCCGCCAATGCCCTGGATCACACGATAGATGACGAGTTGCGTGATCGTATGCGCCGTTCCGCAGAGGAACGACGAGACCGTAAATAGCGCAAGCGATGCAGCATAATACCGCTTGCGACCGAGGAACGCCGTGAGCCAGCCGTTGAGCGGCATAACGACGACGTTTGCGAGGATGTATCCGGTTGCGACCCAAGAAACTTCGTCTACCGAAGCCCCGAGATTACCGCCGATCGTGTCGATTGCGACGTTTACGATTGTCGAGTCGATGATCGCCATAATCAGTCCGAGCATGACCGTGATGGTGATCAGAGCGATTGGGGCGTCGTGGCGATGGGCAAATGGATTCTGCATCAGTTCTTACTAGGCTAAGTATACCCGTCCAGCTGGGATTTCGCCTTTTCCGTGCCAGGTGCTCTTAACCAGGGGTTAAGCCGAGGTTCGTACGCTCAATTCAATTGAAAGGATGGTGTAATGGAACTCGAATTCGACGCTCCCACAACCGACGTCATCGCGATGAATTTGACCATCGCGGCGCTCGAGCAATGGCTCAAGAACGTTAGCTCGGAACGCAGCGGCCAGGAACTGGGTCGCGAGATCGCTGCGATGTATCGCGAAATTCATGCGGCGGTCGATGAGATGACGCCGGATGAAGACGATGACTTCGACTTCGACGACGAAGATGAGGAAGACGAAGAAGAGGAGGAAGAGGAGGAGGACGAGTCCGACGAGCGCGACTAATCGCGCTCGGCTAGTTTGATCCCGGGGTTGCAACCGGGATCAACAAGCTCACCATTGCACCGCGTTCGGGTCGATTGGCGAGGCGCACTTCACCACCGTGCGCCTCGATGAGCACGCGAGCGATCGAGAGGCCAAGTCCCGTTCCTCCGCGCGACCGGGCTGAGTCTTCGCGCCAGAATCGCTCGGTCGCGTGCTCGAGCGCTTCCGCTCCGAACCCGGGCCCGTCATCTGACACGTCGACGCGAACCCACGCGGGCTCGGTCACGACGCGCACGTCGATATCGCCGCCGCCATGGGTTACGGCGTTGTGCAGCACGGCCGCGGCAGCGCGTTCGATCGATTCGCCGTCTCCTCGTACGACCGGAGCATCACCGTGAACGGCGACGTTGACATCGCGGGCGACGGGTCGCATGCGCTCTGCTACGCGCCCGACAACGGCGGCGACGTCAACCGGCTCGTTTGCGTGCGCCGCCCGGTCGCGCATGGTGTCGAGCAAATCGTCGACGAGCATCTCAAGCCGCGAAATCTCGCGATCGATCGACTGGAACGCCGCGCGATATTCGCTCGCTTCGCGCGGCCGCCGCAGCGCCAGATCGGTTTCGGCGCGTATCACCGCGAGAGGGGTGCGAAGTTCGTGCGACGCGTCGGCAACGAAACGCCGTTCGGTTTCGAAGCTTGCCTCCAAGCGATCGAGCATCCGGTCGAAGCTGGCAGCAAGACGCGAAAGCTCGTCGTCTCCGCGCGCACCGATGCGCGCGGAGAGGTCGCGCGCTTCAATCCGCTCGACGAGGCCTGCCATGCGTTCGACCGGATTGAGCACGGCGTTTGCGAGCGTACGCGAAAAGAGCGCGGCAATCCCGATCAGGACGAGTGCTACTAGCGCAAACGTGATCAAGCTCGCGCGGCGCACGTCGGCGATCCAACGATCGCTCTGCCACACAACGATCGTGCCCTCACCACCGTCTGCAATCTTCGTCGTGCGAGCGAAGCGATACGAGTCGCGCTGCGGTGCGAGCGGGAGCTGCTCGCCGAAGATCAGGTGTCCGCTTCGATCGAGAACGGCAATGTGTTCGTCGAGGCCATGAAGCGACGAGATTTGCGCGACATCACCCGCATCGACGGAGAGCCTGCCGTTGTGGTTATCGACGATCTGCCCGACGGCGAGCGCGAGCGTTTGCAGCTTCTCATCCACGCCTGCGCGAAGCGTGCGGCCGAGCGCTGCAAGTGAAACTGCCGCGAAAATTATACACCCCGCCGCGAGCAAGAGCGTAATCGTGAGGGCGATGCGGCGCCGGAAACTCATGCGCTGTGGTCCAACTTGAAGCCGACGCCACGAATCGTATGCAGGATTGGCGGCTCGCCAACTGCGCTCAGCTTAACGCGAAGCCGTCGAGCGTACACGTCGAGAACGTTCGAGCCGGGGTCCGCGTTGCGATCCCAGACGGCGTCGATCAAAGCCTCGCGAGTAACGGTTCGGCCGGCGTTGCGCAGCAGAGTCTCGAGCAATGCGATTTCTTTCGATGTCAACTCGATCGCTCGTTCGCCGCGGCGCGCTTCGCGCGTACGGCGATCGAAC